>JALSLS010000229.1 GCA_026988195.1 Methylomonas sp. | reverse complement strand
CTACAGAGCCTTGTACAATGGATACTGTTGAATAATAAATAATGACAGGGATAGACTGGTTTAATCTAACTCTTTTTGGGCTAGATAAATTCATCGCCTTTATCACCTCTTTTTGCCCCCAACCTGGTTTTGATTGTAGTAAAAAACGGGCTAACTCTGTTGGTTTTTCTACCCGAATACAGCCGTGACTAAGATCCCTTTTAGATTTCCTGAATAAATGACGCGATGGGGTATCATGCAGGTACACATTATAATGATTAGGGAAAATGAATTTTACTTTACCTAATGCATTGCCTTTTCCGGGGCGTTGTCTCAGCATCAAATTACCTGATTCCAACTGCTCAAATGAATCTTCTGTGTAAACTAATGGCGTTTCGTTATCGTGAAAGCCTGAGACTAGCTCCATATTGTGTTCTTCTAAATAAAGCGGGTTTTCCTTTAATTGCGGTAAGATTTCGTCAAAGGCAATGCTTTTTGGAATATTCCAGTAAGGCGAAAATTCAAGGTAATACATATTTGCGGTAAAAACAGGGGACTTGAATTTATCCTTTTTCGATTTACCGACGATCACTTTCATATTCAAAATTTGTGTTTTACCTATCTCCTTGTCATCAGGGTAGTAAGCCTTGAGTTGAAAGGCTGGGATATTAACCATAATTAATGGACTAGCAAGTGTTTTTGGTAACCAGCGAAACCTTTCCAATGCCAGCTTTATCATTTGAATACGTTGATAAGGCTGTATATTCAACGCTTTAATAGTATTTTTACCAATAATACCATCTTGATTCAGTCCATGATGGAGCTGGAATTGCTTGATTTGATTAGCAAGGTCTTGATCATAAAAAGAAGAAATATTATTTTCATCGGTTGAATATTCAAGAATATGAAGCTGCTGCCTTATTGCTGTGATTTGCTGTGACTGGTCAGCAGGGTGCAATGATGAGGTATAGCTTAGGTTGATTATAGGCCGCCCAGTATCCTTGTTTTGATAATCTAAAAGCGCTTTTTTTAACTGCTGGTAAGCAAGTGCAGAAGGCTCTACCTTATGAGTAAGTTCTGGTATTTTATGCGTGTTAAGCGCCTCTAAAATAACAGGGATTAAGGTGATAGCATTATTTTTATTATTATAATTAGGTTTTAAAGTTCGTGGGTCTATACGACCAAAGTGAAGGTCCGAAAGAAAATGAATTAGGTTAATGCTAATGGCGGTATCAAGTAATGCATATTCAGTATGGCTCACTTTTTCTTGTTGGTTAAGTTGCTGCCATCTTTTTTGTAAATCGGCTAAATTATAATACTCTGGATTTAAACCACTACTACTTGCATTTGCTAATAACTGGAATGCCGCATTAATATTTTGATTGTCTGGCGTTGTCCATAGCAAATGTTGTGGAGCTAAAAAATACAGATCATCTAGGGTTTTTTTATAGTTTAAAAAAATATGGTTTTTTATATAAGGGTGAGTTTCAGCGGTTATCGTTTGCTGAATAGCTTCGTTGATTTCAATAAAATTATCTGCAGGCAGATTTTCACTTTCTGCGGCGCTAATAAGGAACGAGCTAAATAACAAAAAAATAACGGCTTTTATCATAATTTCTATTGATTCTGACTAAATGTTGAAAGCCAAGATAAACTTTTACCTGAAGTCCCCGTAGGCTTATATTCTGCTCCAACCCATCTTGAATATTGAGACTGCTGAATACAATTAAATAATTGATTAAAGTCTATTTCACCTGTTCCGGGCTGTCCGCGTCCTGGGCTATCAGCAAACTGGATATGACCAATTTTATGGTTATATTGCTTAATAAATTCAACAATATCTTCGTTCATCTTGTGCATATGATAAATATCATATTGTAGGTATAGCATAGGATGATTGATTTGTTCAATTATAGTCAGCATTTGAGAGCCGCTAGACACGATAAAGTCAGGCATATCATCAGTATTAATAGCTTCAAAAACGGTATTAATACCTAATGAACTAAAGGTATCGGCAGCAAGCGATAAGTTTTTAACAAAAGTATTTAAATACTCAGCCCGCCTTGTAGGGTTGAGACTGCACCGCCCAGGTAAAATATTAATAATTTCAGGCTGTAGTATTTGCGCGTATAGCATACTTTGTTGTAAAGCCTGCTTAAACTGATGTTGTTTTTCGGGTACAGCGGCCAAACCTTCACCACCTTGTAAAAGGTCATCAGCAGCAACATTAAATTGAACCAGTTTTAGCTGGTTTTGATCTAAAGCCTGTTTTATTTGTTCGGCAGGTAAAGAATAGGGGAATTGAATTTCAACCGCATCAAAACCATTTTCTTTAGCCATTTTGAAGCGATCTATTAAATCAACTTCGGTAAACAGTAGGCTTAGGTTGGCAGTAAGTTTTAGCATTGGCTGTGCCTATTTTTTAAGGGGTGCTGCTTCAGGTCTAATCCTAATGGGAATAGTAATAGATTTTGTAGCCATATTTACAATAGGTAGGGAAATCCCTGGTGTTTTAAATGCCCACTCGGCATATTTTTGATTAAATTTCCGATACTTTAATGTAGTGTTAATAATAACAGGAGGCTTAACCCAGCTTGGTATTTTAAAGTGATATTTCACAATATCAGATTGCCCAGATGGAATGGTCTTTTTGTAACTATCTCCAATCATATTAAATAAATCATGTCGCCAAACAGCTTTTCCATGCCTGTCTATTGGAATAGAGCGATAAAAATGAGCCTCAGGGTCGACAAAAAGCTTATTATCTAAGCCACCGCTTTCAAATATTAAGCGGTTGGATGAGTCCCTAGCTATCACATGAATCCAAACTTCATTGATATCTGTAGAGCCTCCAGGAAAATCATGACCAACCATTAAATTAGATAAGATAATAGAAAAGCTAAGCTCCTCATTTAGATAAAAATATCCAGGTGTTTCTTTAAGTTCTACTAAACTTGGGTCTATTGGTTTGGAGCTGCGTAAAGCTTGTTTTCGATTAGGTATTTCAATACTTAGCCGGACTTTGCTTTGTTGCAAAAACTGTTTAGTTAATTCTAATTGTTTAATGTTATTTGTAACATAAGGGATTGCTGTGTTTGCGCCTAAAGAACGGTGTGAAACTATTTCTCCTGCATGGTTTGCAGAAGGGTCTGACCCTTTTTCTAAGGGGAAGTGGCAATCTTGGCAGCGTGTATTTTTGCCATGAGAAAATGTTTGTTCAGATTGCTGAGAGAAGGGGCTCTTGAGCCATGCGCTATATTCATCCATCATTTTTACCCAGCCCCATTGATTAATGTTTTTGTCCATAAACTGAGTATGGCAAGTGGCGCACATTTCTGGCTTTCTTAATGCTGCTCTAGCCATTTCTTGTCGATGTAGGCGAGGCTGAATTTGAATTAATAAGTTATGAATTTTTATTAAAAATAAATTTTCTCTGTTTGCAAATAAGTATTCTTCTGCAGGTCTAAATTTATAACTACCAACCCCTTTAGTATGTTCAATGCTGTCAATTCCGTGGCAACTCATGCAACTAACGCCTTCATACATGTGGCCATG
Source organism: Methylomonas sp. (assembly GCA_026988195.1). GTDB lineage: Bacteria > Pseudomonadota > Gammaproteobacteria > Methylococcales > Methylomonadaceae > QPIN01. The sequence continues at coordinate 13,869 of JALSLS010000229.1, read as the reverse complement.
TGTTTGTAGTGTTCCTCCTTCAGAAAGAACTCCACTAAGTAATGGAACAGGTGCATGACAGCCTTCACAATAGCGCGTTGCTGCCATCCCTTTTTTTTCTGCAAGTAATTCAATATTTCTTTGATAGCTGGGGTCAGATGCTGCTTGAGCATGAATCGATTGCTCCCATTGCTGAGTAATTTCCTGGTGACAAGTACCACAACGATCAGAATTACCAACTAACCTTTCATCAACAAAAGTTCCTGATGAAGATTTAGTCTCACTAGGGGAAAAGGGATCGTTGCCGTAAGTTAGTTGGTAAGGTGTTATAACTGGAGATGAGCTATATAGGGGGGGAATGTTTGTATAAAACAAAGATAATAAAATAATTAATAATATACTGCCTAAAGTGCCATAAAGGGTTGTGTTTTTGAGTTGATGGATGTTGATTGAAGGAAAAAGGGGAGTGTTAGGTTTATTTTCTTTTTTTAAAACAAAAACATGTAGCGCAATATGTAAAATGATTAAAATGATTAAAATGATTGAGAAGAGGACATGAAAGTTAATAACCCAACGCATAAACTCCAATTGACCGGCAATTGAAATATGTAAACCCGTTAAAGCTACGATAAAAAATGCAAGAGCTGTCAGAATACCTAATGCTGAGCTACCTGAGCGGCGAGTGCTTAACCCTCTACGGAAGTGATAAAAAATAAAAAGGGATAAGGAAAAGATAAGGAATATTCCAACGAATAAATGTATAAGATAGGTAAACTGTTGCCAAACACTGTTGGTGGGGTATAAATAGGTAATAAATCCACTTAATGTAACAATAAGAAATGTTGCACAGGATAAAGGGAAAATAATTTGCTCTTGTTTAAGTAGATAAGATCGTACACTCATTGTTTATACTCAAATAACTGTTTTAATGTTCCCATTAATCAGGGGTAACTATATGGCATTGATAAAACCTTTCATGACTGGGGGAGTCAATTGGTAGTACTTAGCGATTTTGATTGATTTAGTAAGGTATTATAAGTCCATTCTGGAGCATTTTTTGCCAGCATATTGAATGCAAGGTTTCTTAAATCATCTCTTATACCTGAATTAGATACTAGCGTTTTAAAAAATTGAATAACTTCAGGGGTATTAAAGTAGCTTAAACGTTTAATCACTGGCTGCTGTATAGGGTCAAGGTCATTGTTAGCAATTTTAAGCATGATTACCCAGTTTTTTTGAAATGGGTGTTTAAAGTGATCGAGTAACTTTAACCTGAGGTTGCCTTTTTCTGATGTATTTAAAATAACTCGTTGTAAATTTTTTACTGCCCAAAGTTCTCTTCGGGTGCTTAGTGCAAGTAACGCTAGGTTTCGTATCTCTTTAGTTTCTTGATTAAGAGCTGATATAAAAATACTAGGCATTTTTTTTAATAGCTTGTTTTTAGGAAGTTTATTTAAATAATAGTCATAGGCTGATTTTTTAAGAATAGGGTCTTTGTTTGATAAATAAGGTTCTGCAATCTGATATTGAGAAAACTGACTCCCCTTTAATAAGTCTAATATCAGTGCTTGGAATTTACTCTTTATAAGTTCCTTGGATAATAATTGGGTGCTCCTGCGAGTGTTGATGCTTGCTAAGTATAAAATGGCCAACCTAGATGTGTCAGGAGAGGCTAAAAATGGAGTTAAGCTTTTAGATGATACTTTGACCTGAGACTCTTTGAGAGCAGAGAGGACTTTATTTTTTATTGATAACGAAGCCAATTGTGAAACCCTGTCCATAATGGCTTCCCTGTCGTTAGGGTAGTTGTATAGCAGTGCCATATAAGCCTTAAAGCTGACGTTTAGATTTGAGTTTTGGCTTAATTCAATTAAAAGTTTAGCTTGGCTTGAGTCTGATGAGGCAAGAACAGGGATTAATTTAATAACAAGGTTTTTGTCCTTCATATTTTGATTGATAAGCCTGAGAGCCATTTCTTTAATAGTATGAGGATGAATAACAATACTTTCCTGGGTATTGTGATAGAGATAAAGCAAAGTATTCGTTCTTTTTAGTGTGGTTATATTATTAAAAGGAGGGATGCCTTGAAAAAAATCATTAAAAACAGATGTGAAATTTTTATAAGCTAAGCGTTTTAATGCAATAACAGAGCTTGCGTAAACTTTAGCAACTTCAGTGCCGTTATGTAATTGTGACAATAAAGCTGGAATGGCTTCTTTTTCTCTTATAAAGCCTAAAGCCCTACTTGCTTCTGCCCTAATTAAAGAATTTTCTGAATCAAGTACGCTTATTAAGGGTTCCATTGCTCTAAAGTGCTCGGCTTCTGCCAAAGCTTTAATTGATGCAAGCTGGACGCTAGTATTTTTATCCGTTAATAGATTAATTAAAGACGGCAAGGCAAGGTACTTTCTATGTATCATTGCCTCCTCTTCATGATATAAACGATCAAAACATTGAGCGCTTGTTCTTCGAATGATATTACGGCTATCGGATAGTGACTGGATTAGCCATCGAACAGTAGACTCATCTTCAAAGTCGCATAACTTATCTAAAGCAAATGCAGCTACGGAATCAGACTTATCCTCAATAGTCTTAATTAATAGAGCAAGAGAGGAGGGGTGGTTAAATTTTGCTAATTGAGTAATAGCAGCCTCTTTTATTAAATCATTAGGACTGTTAAGTGCTGTACGTAAATAAGGTAAAGCATTTTCTATATCATGTAATTGAGATAAAAGAGATAAGAATAAGATAGTAGTCTCGGTGTTATTGCTAGGTAATGGAGAGTTATCAGGAGTTGTTACTAATGCTGTTTTATGTGTAACGATTCCTTTGCTAAAGTCAATTGTAATGTATTGGTTTGGTACAATATTAACAAAATCAACCTGTTGACCGTTAGGCCAGGTAACCGTTAGTAGTTTTATATGATTCTCTTGTTTAAGGCCAAAAAGAAGCCTGTCTTCACTATCAGATAAAAAGCTGTCACCTGTACTAATAGTTCTCGTTTGTATACCAAGGTCGCTAGTAATAGTTACTTTGGTAGCGGTGATGTTTATGCTATTTGAGCTATCTACTAGATGAACACCTAACCAATGGTTCGTAGTAGGTGTATTGTTGATTAAAAGTTGGCCAAGATGGTTATTGTTACTAATATAAATATCCATATCCCCGTCGTTATCAAAATCGGCAAAAACTGAGCTTCGACTGGATTCAGGAAAAGAGTTGTTTAAAGCAGTAGAAAAGGTATTGGATGTTTTAAATAGTTTTCCTGTATTTAGCCATAATTGGTTAGGTTGGCCTTTTGAAACCCTTGGGGTGTCAGGGTCGGGGGTTAAAAAACCATTTACAATAAAAATATCCAGTAAACCATCCTGGTTAAAATCGTGTAAACCTCCTCCCCAGTTAGACTGAAAGCTAGATATATTATCAGTTAAACCCCGTGGTCGAGCTATCTCAGTATAAATGGGGGTGTTGTCAGTAGAAAAATGCTGTTGATATAAACGGTTATTTTCTAGAATACCCATCAATAAAAGAAACTCTTCTATCCCATTATTATTAATATCTCCAACTAAAATACTACGGCTTCCAGTATTATTTTGAAATTGAAATTGCTCGCTAAAATCACTAAAAAATAACTGGTCTTGGTTAATATAAACTCGGTTACTGCCACCACCCTTTTCATTGGCAACAATAATGTCAGGTAAGTTGTCATTGTTAATATCGACACATCTAGCGGCTAAGCTCCGGCTGGATGTGTCAATTAATCCACTATTTTTAGTTATATCTGTAAAAGAAAAGTCACCATTATTTTTATATAAGCGATTAGATACGGGTTTAAATAAAGACGAATTAAAGAATTCAGATTGGGCTCTGGTAAATTCACTTTGTCCTTCGTAAGTGAGTTGTGTCTTGTCATAATCAATAAAATTAGCAATATATAAATCTATTAAGCCATCATTATTAAAGTCAGCCGCACAAGCGGAAGTGGACCAAGTTGCTTTAGTATTTTTTGCAAAGTCATTTATTTTAGAAAAAGTACCGTCACCATTGTTTTTGAATAATTGATTACTGTTCAATGTGGTGATGAGTAAGTCACTATAGCCATCATTATTAAAATCAGTAGCAATACAGCCCATACCCCAGCTAGAAATATCTAAACCTGCAGCTTTAGTTTTGTTAACAAAGTGATTGTTTCCAAGATTCTTGAATAATTGATGTGAATTTTGTTGCTGCCACCAATGAAGCTTTCCATAAAAACGGTTTTGACCACTTCCATTAACAATAAACAAGTCTTGCCAGCCATCATTGTCATAATCCAGGGCGCAAGCACCTGACCCTAATGATTCATTAATGCCTGTTAATTTTTGGTTGCCTTGGTGGTGAGTAAAGAGCAGGCCGCTTTGGAAGGTTGAGTCTGTGAATTGAATGTTATCAATAGAGCCGTGTTGAATTAATGTCTTTATATTGAGCGGTTTTATCTGACTAGAAAATAAATAGTTTTCACTGGGTGAAAGAGAAAAAATTAATAAACCAGTTATTAGCGAGGCAATAATGATAAGGGCGGCTTTATTGGGAATCATCGGGCTTAAATAGTATTGAGCTGCAGTAGGTGGTATTTATTTGCATAAATAAAAGATGGAGATTGGGAGGGGTTAATAGTGACAATATTGTACTTTAATGCAATAGACAAGGTGAAGTTAAAGAAAGTAAAATAATATTTTAAAATGATGTAATAAAAGTGTAATTAATATCTCAGAAATTTTGATATAATCATGTTTAATGTTAGGATGAGTTAAAAATAGGTGGGTTTATGAAAAGGTTGTTATTAGGGTTAATTTTATTATCAGCATTACCCGTTAATGCTGCAAGCTTTGTTAATGGTGATTTTGCTAGTGGGGGGAGTTCTTGGAATAATGCCTCAGATACAGGAAGTGTTTCGTTTTCTGGTGGAGAGGCTGTGTTACAAACAGGCACTGGTACAAGTATATACAGTGCAGTAATGGTTCAAGGTGATGATGGTTCTTTCAATTTTAATAATCGTTTTTTGTTGGGTAACGATATTGAATTTTTACATTTTGATGCATTGTTCAACCGACTTGGGACGGATAGTTCAGAGGCGGTGACTGCTGGATCGTTTGCGGATGCATTATTTGTATCATTATATGACTATCAAGATATTACATTCGCCCATGACTTGTTGTTTGACCCTCAAATAAACTCGACTGTAGATGGGTTATTGATTTCATATGCATTTAATGTTTCTTCGCTTCAAGGTCGTGAGATAGCATTATCATTTGAATTGTTGGATGATAATGATGGCTATAATTCTAAAGTAACTTTGGATAATGTTCGGTTTGCTCCTGTTTTACCAACTGGAACAGTACCAACACCATCTGTATTAGTTTTACTTTTTGCTGGTTTACCTATGATTCAAAGATATAGTAAACAAAGAGCTGTTTAGCTAAAAGTAATTTTTTGTTAGTAAAAGTAGCAATAATATTTTAAAAAATGTTAGGGGATTGAGAATGCAAAGCAACGAGAAGAAACATAGTGGAGAAAGGTTGATTATGTTGCCTATTAAGAACTTTATAACATTACAAAAAATATTTTTTACGCTAGTTTTTTTCAGTATTATGTTGGTTGCTTCATTGCCGATAGCTAATGCGGCTGTCGGTGACGGGACATGGCAAGATATAACTAATACTGTTTCTATCAATAGATCAAACCCGTTAAGAAGCAGGCGGAGTCCTGATGCAAAAGTAAGTGTTTCAGTTAAAAATTCTAGTTCATCTGATTTAACGGGGCCTTTTAGGCTGGTCGTGAGTAACTTGACCTCTAATAGTGCTGTTTCAATATCAAATGCTACAGGTATTACAGAGGCTGGTGACCCCTATTTTGATCTAACTGCTTATGTTGCTGAAAGCTTTATAAACGGGACAACATCTGATGTGGTTCAAATTAAAGTAGCTGGTGGTGGAAAAAGTATTTTTGCATTTACACCATTGATAGAGCAGTGGCAGAAAGCTGCGGCGGTAGAGTTGTCAGTTAAAATAACAAGTCCAGAAACACTTGGGACAGTAGGAGCCTCACCAATAGCTGTTCAAGGAACAATAAGTGACCCAGAGGCCGCTCTTACTCTTAATGGTGTAGCTATTGAACATACTAATGGTAGTTTTTCTGCAAATGTTGCATTACAGGAAGGGCATAATACGATTTTAGCAAGAGTTGTTTCTACAGAGGGTAAAGAAACAACAGATTCAATCTCCGTAGCATTAGATACAACCCCACCGTTTATTACTATCGAATCCCCTGTAGATGGCTCAACTGTTAAGTTAGCAAGTATTGCTGTATCTGGCTTAGTTAATGATATTGTCCGGGGTACTGTTAGCGCAGATCAGGCAGCAGTGGTAGTTAATGGGAAAACGGCGACTGTTTCTAATCGAAGCTATCTAGCTCAAAACATTAGCCTTAAAGAAGGTGAAAATACAATTACTGTGGCGGGAAGTGACGAGCAAGGAAATACTGCTTCAAAAACAATTACTGTTACTTATGCTATTCCAGCAGAAAAGCGAGTTGAATTGGTTTCAGGGCAAAGTCAAACCGCAAAAATTCTAAGTGTTTTGCCTCAGCCGTTAAAAGTTAAATTAGTTGATGGCAATGGTGAGCCAGTAGCTGATAACAATGTGGTCTACAGAGTTATTCAAGGTGATGGTGTTGCTGGTGCGGGAAGTGATGATGAAGGACAGGGGGTATTAACTAAAACAGATGCAGAGGGTATCGCTTCTGTAAACTTTAAACTAGGCTCCCGTTCAGGCCAAGGTAATCATCGAGTAAGAGCAAAAGCCATAGGGTTTGATGGTGAAGTAGTCTTTTATGCTTCAGCAGAAACCAACCCAGGAAATAAAGTTAGTATTAATTCAGGGAATAATCAACGTGGAGCTCCTAATCAATCATTACCGCAACCATTAATAGTTGCAGTAACTGATATTGGTGCAAACTTAGTACACGGTGCAAAAGTTGAATACAAAGTTACTAAGGGTGGGGGTGAATTTCAAAATGGAAATACAACTTATATAGCAACAACAGACAGTGATGGGCGAGCCACAGCGTCATTAACTTTAGGTGAAACTATTGGGCTAGATGTTCATAGAGTTTCAGCTACTTTGGTGGGTACAACATTAAATGCGGGCTTTACAGCTTCAGCTTTACAACCTGCCGACCCAGGATTAACTAGTATTACGGGGTTAGTTCTAGATAACCAAGATAATCCATTACCAAACGTTACCATAAGAATTGATGGAAGCAATCGACAAGCAGTAACTGATTCACAAGGCCAGTTCAAAATAACAGAGGCACCCGTAGGGCCAGTCCATTTAATCGTAGATGGCAGTACCACAACAAATGAAGGTGAATGGCCAACTTTAACTTATAACCTGGTAACTATTGCAGGAGCAGAAAATCCATTATCTGCTCCTGTCTATATGGTCAAACTGGATACTGAAAATTCAGTGTATGTCGGTAAGGAAGATAAAGTCCTTACCTTGAAAAAAGTACCAGGGTTTAAACTAGAAGTAAAAGCAAACTCTGTAACTTTTCCTGATGGTGCGAGAGAAGGCTTCTTATCGGTAACGCCAGTCAATGCAAGTAAAATTCCAATGGCGCCACCTAATGGAATGCAGCCTCAGTTTATTGTTACTATTCAACCAGCAGGTGCTAAGTTTGATCCACCAGCACCGCTGACATTACCAAATGTAGATGGTCATGCGCCAGGTGCGCAGGTTGAAATGTATTCTTTTGATCATGACCTTGAAGAGTTTGTTGCTATTGGGTTGGGTACTGTAAGTACAGATGGAAGTTTAATACAGACTAACGTAGGTGTAGGGGTTATTAAGGCTGGATGGCATTGTGGCAGTCAGCCTGGGGGAAGTGGATGTTGTAGTGGTAATGGGGGAGGAGGAGATTGCCCTATTTGTAATAAGCCTAAAAGTAATGATTGTAGTGATGGAAGTTGTGAGCCTGATGATACTCAAGACCCGGGTGAATGCAAGGAGTGCTCTGGAGGAAGTGTGGTTAATGTTGATGAAGACCTAGGTGATTGTAAAAGCTGTAAGGATGGGAAGGCTGAAAACGATCCAGATGGAGCGACATGTGATGATAATATATATTGCAGCTCTTTTAATGGCGAATCTCCAGGGGTAGATAAATGTGAAAAAGGGCAGTGTATTGGAAAAGAATTTAAACGAAGGAAAAAGTTTGAAAATATAAAAGAGGGTGACCCAGGAAAGTTTTTAGGGTTGGCAAAAAAACCAATTGAAATCCTAACAAAAATTAGTAACAAATTTACTTTAGCTCCACATTTTTCAGGAAAAGTCCAGGTAAAAGAAATTATTTATCAAGAGTGTTGTGAAGAGCTTAAAACAACAAAAGAGTCGACGGGAATACAGCAGAATATAGTGTTTGATGCTGGTGCAGAATTTAAAACGCCAAACTTTCGAATACCTTATGCTTTAGGATTGTTGACTGTGCAAGGTTTTGGAAAAGTAATAGGAAGACTTACAGGGTTTGAAGAAAAGTTGGAAACAGCTTGTTTTGAAGCTGGTGATTGTCTAGGGAATGGGGGGATTAAAGTTTCTGGCTTTCTCGAAGGAGGGGCAACATTAGGTGTGATTTACCCTAATTTATTATCGTTTAGTGGGTCGCTACGAGGAGAAGCATCGGGCAGTTATAAAACTAGTTGCGGTAGTCCATGGGAAGGAAAAACATGTGGAGGCCCTGTATCACTGAGAGGGCAGGTAAAGGCCTTGTCATTTGTTAGTTATACAGTTGTTGGTGTAATTGGTGGGTCATATAGTTGTAATTAAAGTTTGAATAATAGATAGCAGTTTACAAAGTAAAGTGAAGCTATGCTTTATCAAAAATTCGGGAAATAAAAGATGAGATTTTTAAGTGGTTTTTTTTTAATAACATTATTTTATTCTATTCAGGCTGGAGCTTTTGAAAAAAAAAATATCAGTTTTGAAAATGAAAGTAATAATAAAAAAAGAGTTGAATTTGTTTTTTTAGGTGAGATTTTTTCTCCTCCTTTGAATTTGTTTTCAAAAAAAGAAGTAAAGAAAAATGAGATAAGACAGTTTTTTGATTTTTTTAAAAAATTATATGATGTTAATAAAAATGGAACGAAGAAAGATATTCTTCTATTGTGGAGTCCATTAGAAAGACTTCAGCTTGAAAAAGAAATTGATATTAAGGCATTTGAACAAAATAAAGAAAGGTTTAATGCAATATCAGCAATGCAATTAAAAATGATAATTGAATATGGTGATTATTATATTTGTTATGTTAATACAGAGTTTGTTACAGGTGATAACGTTGTAATGAAGTACCCAGTAATGAAAATAAAGGGTAATCTATTTCTCTCTAACAAGCTTAACGGTGATTACTTTTATGATGTTATTAGTCATTATTTAGATAAAGAAAATTTTTCAAGCATTCTAAATAAGACGATTAAATAAATAGGTTTAATACATGCAGGAAGGGGTTAATATTATTAATTCAAAGGAAGATATTTCAAAGTTCATGCGTATGCCTTTTGTTATGAAATATAATGTTGTTGCTTGGTTTTCATTTTTTTTATTTTCTTTTATTGTTTTTTTTTATGTGTTATTTATTTTTAATAATAATTCGGAAATAGAGAATAGAATTGTTATTTTTTCTGTTTTTTTTTCAATATTTATTTTTGTATTTGTTTTTTATAAAAGAAATTCGTCATTTATATTGTCGGCAGATTATAAGGGAATATATTATAAAAATTATAGTGAGGGAAATGAGTTCGTCTTTTTAGATTGGGCTCATATTCAATCAATGGATGTCTTATATGACGGTGGGCGAGAATTACGAATTTTAACTAACCTTAGTAGTATTCCTTCTCCATGTAATGGTCAAATATATAATCATTATGGCTTTCAGGAATTGTCATTTTCATTGGGGTTTATTAAAACTTCTAAAGCAATATTAATAGAGTTGAATGAATTAAAGAATAGTAAAAAATTAAAATAAATTGTTAATGACAGGTTGAAGTAAATAGTGTGCTTGGTAATTATTATCATAATAAATATTTGAAATGGTAAGGCCACCATATTAATAGTTTAGTAGAAATAAATGTAAGTAAAGATTTAATTAAAAAAGTCCTTATAAAATTAAGTGACGAAGCCAAAGTTTAGAATATGAGGTTTATTAAAAATGAATAAAAAGACGGTTTTTGTAATATTCTCAATATTGTGTGGGTTTGTGCCTAATACTCATGCATTTGAATTGGATGACTCTTGCATGGTGAATATTCTAAACCGTACAGTACAAGTGTCGGTAGATGGTAATTGGTCTTTACCTAATGTACCTTCGTTTATGGGACGTATACGAGCGAGGGTCACTTGTGTACGGGATGGAGTGACTACATCAGGGAGTACCCCCTATTTTAGTGTTACTCAAAATAAAAGAACTATTACTAAGGACTTTGTATTTGAAGATGAGGATATTTCAACCGACCCCGTAGATATAGGTTTTTTGTTTGATGGGCCTTTTTATTTATATGATAAAACACCTCAAGAACTATCAGTAGTTAAAAAAGATGAAACATATTTTATAAGTAGTTTATCTGAAGAAGAATTGAAAGGAGTAAATTATATATCAACAAACCCCGATGTTGTGAAATATGAAAATGGTGTATTAACGCCCCTAAAGTCTGGTGTTGCCTTAGTTACAGCAAGGTTAGATGGGGCGATTGTGATTAAAAAGATTTATGTTCAGTTAAGTAATCAAGATGCAGATAGTGATGGATTACCCGATGATTTTGAATTAGCCAATGGTTTAAATCCAAATGACGCAATTGATGCAAGCGAAGACCAAGATAACGATGGTCTTTCTGCGTTAGAGGAATTTAATTTAGGAACAAATGTAAATGTTGCTGATTCAGATGGCGACGGCATTTCGGATGGTGAGGAAGTTGTAGCCGGTGAGGATGGGTTTGAAACAGATCCATTAAATGCTGATAGTGATGGCGATGGTTTAAATGATTATTTAGAGGTTTTAGCAGGTTCTAGCCCAATTGATGCATCAGATACCAATTTTGCAGAGGCTCTTGAATCAATAAGTGTTAGCCCAAGTAGTATTACTTTAACTTTTAATGCTATCAATAATGAAGAAAGTTCTCAGCTTACAGTAACAGGCACATTATTAGATGGTTCTACACTTAATTTAACAGAAAAGTCTACAGGAACTAGCTATTCATCAAGTGATTTAACAATTGTTAGTTTTGGTATTACGGATGGGGAAGTTTTTGCTGGTCAGCCGGGTACAGCAACTGTAACTGTAACTAATAATGGACAAAGTAAGGACGTTGTAATAACCGTTGAAAACTTTGAACCAGTTGCGTTAGCGGCAATTAGCATTCCAGGTTATGCAAATAATGTGGATGTACAAGGGGATTATGCCTTTGTTGCTGCAGGTGCTGCAGGGTTACAAGTAGTAGATGTTTCTGATAAAGAATCGCCAACTATAGTAAGCAGTTTAGATACTGCAGGAACTGCGATAGATATACGTATATTAGGTAACTTAGCCTATATTGCTGATGGTGAAAATGGGCTTGTTATCATTAATGTAGCTGACCCTCTTAATCCTGACCTAGTCTCAGTGCATGATACTGCAGGTATTGCTCAAGATATTAAAGTTGATCTTCAAACAGCCTATTTAGCCAATGGCACTGGTGGAGTCGAAGTTGTCGATGTAAGCGACCCTAGTAACCCAGTTACTAAAGGCCAATTGGATGGTTTAGGAGATATTAAAGGTATTGATGTAGAAGGTAATACAGTTGTTGTAGTTGCAGCAAGTTCCTTTATGATTATTGATGTAACTGATCAGTCAAATCCAATAGCGCGTGGAACCATCAATATTGGCTCGACCAAAGATGTCGTTATTAATGGCAATTATGCTTATGTAGCAGCTTACAGCACGGGTTATAAAGTCATTAATATAACGGATCTAGATAATCCAGTTATTGTTGGAGGTACAGCAGATATTGCTCCAAGAGATGTTGAGTTAACAAATGGTTTTGCCTTTTTTGCAGAACAGTTATTTCCAAATGTTGTCGCTTTTGTGAATATATCTGACCCTGAAAATGCAGTATTTCAAGGGATTATTAATCTAAGTCCATTTGGGGATTACGCGGGTACAGGTATAGCACTTGATGCAAGTTATGCTTATATAACTGAAGAAAGTTTTGTTGTAAGTTCTGACTATAAAGCGACAGGTAATAGTAAGTTATTTATTGCTCAGTATATGATGCTAAATGACAACGCGGGTATTGCTCCAACAGTACAGATTACAACGCCTACTGATAATAAAGTGGTTGTTGAAGGAAGTACACTTGTTGTTGCTGTCGATGCACAAGATGATGTGGCGGTCGGCTCAGTTAGCATTTTAGTTAATGATGAGGTTGTCTTTACAGATACAACATCACCTTATCAAGTCCCCATTACAATCCCTTCTGGATCAACAGAAATGACTCTAGCGGCAACAGCTGTCGATCTAGGGAATAATGTGGGTACTTCAGAGACTATTAATCTAATAGTGCAACCTGATACTGATGGTGATGGGTTGGGTGATGGTGAAGAAGCGGACACTCATAATACCGATCCAAATGATGCCGATACAGATAATGATGGATTAGATGACGGACAAGAAATAGCCTTAGGAACAAATCCATTATTATCTGATACAGACGGTGATGGGATTGATGATAAAACAGAAGTAGATCAAGAAACTGATCCAACTAACCCTGATGTTACAGTGCCTGAAATTGTGACCATTGATCCTGCAGATAGTGAGATTGATATTCCAGAAAATACAATTATCACTATTGACTTTGATGAGGCATTAAGGGCTAAAACAGTAAAAGCGGCAAATATTTTCTTAAAAGAAGTCGGGACAACTTCAACTATAGCGGGGGGGGTGAAGTTACAATCAGGTAATAAACAAATTGTTTTTACACCGAATGATTTACTTAAAGATTTTACTGATTACACCTTAACCATACAAAATGTACGTGATGAGGCTGGTAATATTGCAGTAACTGTTGAAAGTAGTTTCACTACGGGTAATTTAATTGATACAACTAGACCTACTATTATTGCAACAAACCCATTTAATAATGCAGGTTCAGTACCGGTAAATGCAGTTATAACAATTGAAATGAGCGAGCCAATAAAACCTGAGACGGTTACAAATGATTCATTTTATATTCAAGATACTGTGGATGGGTATAGAAAAATTGCTGGAACAATATCTGTAAGTGAAGATAAGAAGTTTTTAACCTTTGTTCCTAATGTCGCATTGTTTGTAGGACGTAACTACAGAATGTATGTGGGGGGTAATATACAAGATCTTTTTGAAAATCAATTGTCTGGACGATATTTCTACTTTACTAGTTCATTTATACAGGACTCGGTTGCACCAAATGTTAACTTGATAAGTATTGGTGCTGAAGAGGTGAATATACCTGTTAACTCTCGAGTAGTAGTAAGTTTTGATGAACCAATTAGTAGTGTTAATTTATCTGGAATAACCTTAAAAGTTGGAATAGATAATATTGCTGTAACTCGTACTTTAAGTGGCGATCATCGTACCGTTACTATTAATCCAGTGAGTAATTTACCTGACAATAGTGAACATATATTAAGAATCGATGGGATTACTGATTTAAGTGGCAATATTTTACCAACAGCGGTAACTCGCACCTTTACCACGGATAGCAGTATAGATACGACAAGAGGCAGTGTTGTCAGTATTGACCCTTATGCTAATGCAAGTAATGTTCCACTTAATGCAGAAATCAAGATACAG
>JALSLS010000228.1 GCA_026988195.1 Methylomonas sp. | reverse complement strand
TCATAGTCTTGCATATTTTTTAAAGCACCCTACTGCTATCACGCCCCCCGCTCAAAAATTATTAAAGGTAAGTACAGTGCAAAAAAAAGCCGCTCAAAAGAGCGGCTTTCATACCAATAATATAACTAATTTACAACTCAAAAACTATCGATAGAATAATTCTATACTATCAAAACCAAGCTGAACCTGAGCTGAAAAAGTTTATAAGCATATAACTTATATTAAGCTTTTTTGTTTCTACGTGCAACACCCATTAAACCAAGACCTAAGCCTAAAAGAGCCAATGAAGCAGGTTCTGGAACAGTATTATTAGAAAGAGTGTCATAAGTGTACTCAACCTCAATCTTACCCCAAGAACCTGTTGAAAATGTATTTAGAAAAGCTCCTGTTCCATTGGCAACTGAATTAGTAATAGTTGTATTAGCATCTGTAGCAAAAATAAAATCAACATCCGAACTAAAAAGACCAAGATTCACTGCATTTAGTACACCAGATAACTCACCTGTTGAAAGGTCATAGTTAAAAGTTTCACCCTGTGCCATAGTAAAAGTACCAGGAGCTGAAGACTCATCAGCTAAGAATGAAGTAAAAGCAGCGGCTTGAAAAGTATGGGTATTGGCTGCAGCAGAAGTAACGTTCCAATCTGCAAATAACTTCAGACTTACATCAGCACGCCCATTAAGATTATTACCAATAGTACTTTGATTTACAGATGAGCCAGAGCTATTCATTTGACCAAAGGCAGTAACATTAACCCCTGTCAAATTACCAAGTGTATTGTTAAATGCTGCAATAGTAATCGTTTCATTTAAAATACCAACTGAAGTATTTGTAGAGCTACCTTGAGTACCAAAACTTCCCATTTCAGTGTATGTTGCTGCTTGTGCTATACCAGTAGAGAAAGTAGCAACTAAAGCTAAACCCAATATTTTTTTGTTCATTTTACTAAAATCCATATTAAAAAATTTAAAGTCATCACGGAATATTCCGTAGTTGAGTGCGACCCAGCCATCTCTAAAAGAGACCTGAAGTTTTCCGAACCTATTTCACAATAGGGGTGGCAAGTTGTTCAATATTTTTGAACAGTGCGAAAACTGAAAAATTTTAAATAAAATGCATTTAAACAGTGTCAGGTTTTTTTACATTTTTTGTTTTTGTAAAAAAAACGGACGCTCTTTTTCTTTGCTTTTGCCAGTGAATTCTACGGACTCTTCTCCCACTGAAACTGTCATTTCCTGTCTTTAAGCTGTCAAATACTGTCATAACCTTTCCGTATATTGACCACCATCAGCCCTGCCCTACTATCAATAAAAAATAATAGCCTTGAGATAATTTGAACTTAGGTATATTATCAATACCTAATAAACTAATGCTGACTCCTTAAACATCCCTGAGGTACTGTCATGGCTCAACAAATGAACAATCAACGCCGCAAGTTCTTACGATACACGGGGGGCGCTGCTTTAGCCGCAGCCACTCAATCCTCATTAATTCATGCGGCCAACCTATCCAAATCCAGCAAGCCTTCTGCAGATTTCCATGCTGATGTTGAAATTGAATTAACCCAAAAAGCCGTTAAGATTCCTATATTTAAAGGTTCACAAACACGCGTATGGAAAGTTTTTGGCAAAGTATTAAAAGGCTCACCAAATACCATTGAAGATATTCCTAACTCTTATCTAGCCCCCACTCTAAATCTACAAAAGGGCCAAAAAGTCAGAATATACTTAAAAAACCAACTACCTGCTGAATCTATCTTGCATTGGCATGGCTTGCATGTTCCATCTAAAATGGATGGTAACCCCATGTACGCCATTAATCATGGGGAAACTTTCGTTTATGAATTTGAGATTCTTAACCGCGCGGGTACTTATTGGTATCACGCCCACACCCATAGCGTTACCGCTAAACAAGTTTATTCTGGCCTTGCCGGTTTAATTATTGTTAGCGACCCAGAAGAACAAGCCTTAAATTTAC
Organism: Methylomonas sp.; assembly: GCA_026988195.1. Lineage (GTDB taxonomy): Bacteria > Pseudomonadota > Gammaproteobacteria > Methylococcales > Methylomonadaceae > QPIN01. The sequence continues at coordinate 691 of JALSLS010000228.1, read as the reverse complement.
CCAGAGGCAAATACGATATTCCTATTGTTATTCAAGACCGTAGTTTTGATAAACAAAACCAGTTGGTTTATGCGTCTAATATGATGCAAAAAATGAGTGGTTTTTTAGGTGATCAAATTATGATTAACGGGCAGCCTGATTTTGTATTGCCAGTTGAAAAAAGATCATACCGCTTACGTTTACTAAATGGTTCTAATTCTCGAATTTACAAACTCGCTTGGGATGATGGCTCAGCTGTTACCGTTATTGGTACCGATGGGGGCTTAATTGAAAAGCCTGAAAACATGCCGTATGTCATACTAGCTCCTGCGGAAAGGCGTGAATTATGGATTGATTTTAGTAATAAAGCCATTGGGACTGAACTCACCTTACGCTCCATCCCCTTTGAAGGTGCCTCTATGTATGGTGGCATGATGGGAGGAGGAATGATGCGCGGTCGCCGAGGTATGGGCATGGGCGGAGGCATGATGGGCGGCCGTGGTGGTATGGGCGGCATGTCGAGTAACTCATTACCTTTAGGAGGCAATTATGCGGTGCTTAAAGTTAAAGTGGTTAAACAAGCGAAAAGCAATGATTCACTTCCTTCTCGATTAACAGCCATTAAACCTTTACGTTTAGCGGATACTGCTAATAAGGATTTCCCCAGAACGATTACTTTATCTATGCGTCATATGTCCGCTTTACTCAATGG
>JALSLS010000227.1 GCA_026988195.1 Methylomonas sp. | reverse complement strand
GTAGTGTTTTATTTTTTTCTACACGGGATAATGCTTTAGCTACACGTTGATAGGTTTCATCAATCGTATTATCAATGGCAATTCCATCTTTAGTTTTCAAACGATATTTTGTATCCCATATATCTAGTGAGGCACTTTGTAATGGAATGTCTGTATCGTTATTAGAGACGATATGTAGCTGTGCTGTCATTAATAATATCCTTGTTAGTTGGCTTTAATTAGGTGAATATCTATACATTCTATTGTGTTCAAAAATGAACTAAATATGGATATATAGTGTTTTTTATTAATTTTAACACAAGATATAGTGTTTGTTTTGATTTTGACACACATTTTTAATTGTATTCTGTTATTTCAATAACTTAGAAAATATACCTTTACTAAGGAGGTCAAAAATTATAAAAGTTGTTGATTTAAACTTTTGGCAAGCTTATTCTTTCCTCTTAAGTTCAAAATAAATAAACATAAAAAAATGACAAAAATATTACAATAAAAGTTGTAAAAGTATTTGTCTACTCTATTATTTAAGAGTAATAACTTATAATCTAGGCAACTCACAATCAATAAAATGCCACTCACCGCTCCAGTATCACGGTCATTAAATTAAGTGGAAGCGCATCATTCCGAAAGATGCGCTTCCTATCGTCAGCACATCCTATGCTACTTAATTGTTTTAACTTAATAGTCGTGATGCAGAAAGTGGGAACTATTTTGGTACTTTATTGATTGCTAGTTACCTTAGCTACGATTTATCACCAAGTACTTTTATTTTTACACCTTGGAGTAGGCAGGCTGTTAGATTTTAATTAAAACTTTTGAACTCATTGCTGTTACTTGTATCAATAGACACTAATAACTGTTTCATTTATTTTTTAAAGTCACCGGAGAACACCTTAATATGGCTAACCTCATTAGCTTATCTCAGTTTATTACAGAACAGCAACGCCAACTTTCGACAGATACAACGGGTGAGTTAAGTGCTCTACTTAACGATATTATTACCGCCTGCAAAAAAATATCTCACTTGGTCAACCAAGGGGACTTAGTGGGTACTTGGGGAAGTGCAGATTCTGAAAACATACAAGGTGAAGTGCAAAAGAAACTGGATATAATCAGTAATAATTATATGGTTGATGCACTTAAATGGACCGGCCACGTTGCAGGTATGGCATCTGAGGAAGAGGATGACCCCATTGAAATACCCGCACAATACCCTCGCGGAAAATATCTTGCATTATTTGACCCTTTAGACGGCTCATCTAATATAGATGTTAATTTAACCGTAGGTACTATTTTTTCTATTCTGCGTTGTGATCACGGCATAAAACCAACAGTTGAAGACTTTTTACAAAAAGGTAGTAAGCAAGTTTGTGCGGGTTTTGTGCTTTATGGTCCATCAACCATGTTGATTTTAACAACCGGTCACGGTGTTAATGGGTTTACTTTAGACCGAGAAGTGGGCGAGTTTTATTTAACTCACCCTAATATGAGTATTGCCGAAGATACTCAAGAATTTGCTATTAATATGTCCAACCAACGGTTTTGGGAGAAACCAGTACAGCAATATATTGCTGAATGTGTTCAAGGCACAGATGGGCCAAGAGAAAAAGACTTTAATATGCGATGGATTGCCTCTTTAGTGGCCGAAGTCTACCGGGTGCTTACCCGTGGTGGTATTTTTATGTACCCTTATGACTTAAAAGACCCAAGTAAAGAAGGCAGGTTACGTTTACTGTATGAAGCTAACCCGATTGGCTTTATTGTTGAGCAAGCAGGTGGTCTTTGTTCAACAGGTCGTCAACGTATTATGGATATTGACCCCAAAGAAATTCATCAACGTGTACCCGTTATTTTAGGTGCCAAAAATGAAGTTGATCGTATTATTTCATATCATAAGGAGTTCGATTTATGCAAATAGATGTTTTTAATGGTGATGCTGATGGTATTTGTGCATTATTGCAATTACGACTAGCTCATCCTGTCAAAGCACAATTAGTGACAGGTTTAAAACGAGATATTCAATTATTAGAAGACGTTAAGGTACAGCAGGGTGACGATGTTACTGTACTCGATATTTCATTTGAAAAGAACAACAAGTCTGTCGACAGATTATTAGAAGATGGAGCCAATATTTTTTATGTTGATCATCATCAACATGGTCAAATCCCAGACCACAAACACTTAAAAACACTCATTAATACCGACCCAAATACTTGTACCAGTTTACTGGTGAATGATTATTTGGAAGGTAAATTTCATGAGTGGGCTGTTGTAGCTGCTTTTGGCGATAACTTATTTGAAGCTGCCGAGAAATCAGCTTATCCTTTGTCTTTATCTAACAACCAGTTAGAGCAGTTAAAAACATTAGGGATTTGTATTAACTATAATAGTTATGGATCCAGTTTAGCTGATTTACATTTTGCACCTGACTTACTTTACCGTGAGTTACAGGGGTTTTCGTCACCTTTTGATTTTATAGCTGAAAATGAAGAAGTGTATGAAAAACTTTTAGCGGGGTATTCTGAGGATATGGCAAATGCTGAGCATATGACTGCTGAGCACGAAACAGACAAAGTAGCGGTATTTATCCTGCCTGATGAAACTTGGAGCCGTAGAGTAAGCGGGGTATTTAGTAACGATTTAGCCAATAAATATCCAGACCGTGCTCATGCT
>JALSLS010000226.1 GCA_026988195.1 Methylomonas sp. | reverse complement strand
CTTTGCTATAGGCGAGTATTTGGCAAAGCTGCATATTGCAAGCCAGTCGGCCAGTTTTGATAAGCCAAATCTAAAAGGCATGCCAGAATGTCAGCAACTTTTTAATAATATCAGGCAATCTATTACAGAACATGATATTGAGCTATTGCGCTCGGAATTACAGTTTCAATTAGATTATCCAATACCCAATTTACCTCAAGGTATTATTCATGCAGATTTATTTAAAGATAATGTGTTATTCAATCAAGGTTCAGTGAGTGGTATTTTAGACTTTTATAATGCCTGTCATGATTATTTGTTATTTGATATTGCGGTGACCTGCAATGATTGGTGTGTGGATAATAATGTCGTTAATCCACAAAAAATAAAAGCATTATTATCGGGTTATCAGAGTATTAGGTTATTAAGTGAGGCTGAAACTTGTCATTTAAATCTTTTTTTACGGCGGGCGGCATTACGGTTTTGGTTATCTAGGCTTGAGCATCAGTTAAACCCTAAAGAGGGGGAATTAACCTTAATAAAAGACCCCTTAGTTTTTCGCTCAATACTAGAGCAACATAGGGCTGGGCGGGAATAGTTGTGGCAAATGCCTATCACTTAAACAATGTAGATTTTTCCTATAACCAGAAAAAAGTCTTATCAATTGAAACATTAGATATTCGAGCTAATAAAATAACCGCTTTAATTGGGCCTAATGGCTGCGGTAAAAGTACCTTGCTTAATTTATTAGCTTTTTTGACAAGTAAACAGCAAGGGCAGATGCAGTTTTTTGCACAGCCAGTAAGTAGGAAACATTTTCATTTATTTATTCAAAGGGTTTCTTTTTTACCTCAAAAGCCTTATATGCTTAGAGGTTCAGTGGTAGATAACCTTACTCTAGCATTAAAGTTTCATCAACTGACCGATAATAGTTCAAGGCAGATCAATAATGTACTTGAACAGTTAAATATTAGTCACCTTGCTTTAAAACAGGCTAAAGATTTATCAGGGGGGGAGCAACAAAAAGTTGCGTTAGCACGGGCTATTGTTACTAATCCCGAGGTTTTACTAATGGATGAACCTTTTAGTTATCTTGATCATTGTAGTGAGCAGTTGCTAGAAGTTTTTATTAAAGACTATGTAAAAACACAGAGTAAGACCCTTATTTTTAGTACTCATAACCGCTTACAAGGAATAGCAATTGCTGATGATGTTATTTCTTTGATACACGGAAAAGTGGCAAACTCTCCTTTAATTAATTTATTTCAAGGAACCCTTAAACAGCAAGTATTTGATACTGGTAAAATTAAAATCACAATGGCCAGTCAGCATGCTCAAGGTTCTCTGTATGTTTCAATTGATCCAAGAGAAATCGTGCTGTCAGTTTCACAACCTGCTCGCTCGATTCATAATCAGTACCCAGGTCGAGTAATGGCAATTGTTGATGAAATGGGGGGAATAAGAGTAACTGTTTTGGCGGGTGAACTGTTTCAAATCATTATTTCTTTACCCACATTTAAAGCACTCGGGTTTTCTTTAGGCGAGCAACTTTGGATTAGTTTTCAAGCTGAATCTATTTTGATGTTTTAAGTTTTAGGCAGCTGGCAATAAATAACCTACCCAGGTTACGTAGATTTTTTGTTTCTGTTCAAACTATCTCAAGAGGCGCATAGCCAGCTACGGTCGCAACCAGCATCCTGCTTCGAGCGACACTTGCACATCCGTGTGCTTCGTAACGATTGAGATTGTTTGAACAGGGACAAAAAGGCCAGTAAGGTGGGTGGGTTATTTGTTGCCAGTTGCCTTATCATTCAAGAAAAGCACAGGCGTGCCGATAATTATTTTATGAAGAAGATAAAATTACCAAACCCTATTGTGATGGTTGTCGGTGGCTTAGGAGCCTTTTGGATTGCAGATATTATTAACCCTGGATTTAATCCCATAGGTATTATGGTCTTTATGTTGATTCCTATTATAATATTTGAAATGTTATATCCTGAGCCTGAGCTGGAACAAATATTAGAACAAGTACATTATCGTCGGCACGAAGCACCAGAACCCACATCTGGTGAATTACTTGAGAATGAAGAGGGCGATGAGAGTAAAGAGTGAGGGGCTAAGGAACGAGGATTCAATAATACCCAAGTCTGACTTGTCTTTTGGCTCCATAGGCATGCTAGAAAAACAGTTGCGTAGCCCGCGCTATGCGCCTGTTTTTCTAACACGCCTATGAAGCCAAAACCCTGCGCCATACTTTCGGGTATTATTAAATCCTCGTTCCTAAAGCATATATTTAACAAATACGAGTGAGAGGAAAAATACATTTAAATTGGCTACCTTTGCCTAATTTACTGGTAATTTCTAATTTTGCCTCATGTCTTATTAAGACATGTTTAACAATGGCCAAGCCTAAACCCGTACCACTTAGTTTCTTAGCCCTTTTTACTTCAGACCTAAAAAAACGTTCTGTAATTCTGGGGATATCTGTAGCTGAAATACCTTCACCTTTATCTGTCACTTCAAATATGGCTTTTTCAGCTGTTTTTGTCCAACTCACATTGACTATTGAGTTTTCGTCTGAATATTTCAAGGCATTGGTGATTAAGTTTGAAAACGCACTGCGTAAATCCTGCTCCTCACCCATAATATTAAGGTTTTGCTCAATATCAAATTTAATTCGGAGGGGTGCTATTTCTAAACAG
>JALSLS010000225.1 GCA_026988195.1 Methylomonas sp. | reverse complement strand
TACCGGAAAATATTTTTAGGCGATACGCGTATTCAAGGTGGAGTTAAATTCTGGGAGGAAAATGAAGCGACACTCTCTGCAGTAGAGGAAAAATATGGGGTAGCTGCAGAGATTATTACTGCAATTATTGGTGTGGAAACTCTATACGGTGCACAAACAGGAGGTCATCGTGTGATAGATGCACTTTCTACGCTAGCATTTGCATACCCAAAGCGAAGTAAATTTTTTACTAGCGAATTAGAGCACTTTCTTATTCTTTGCCGTAAACAAGAAATGAGCCCATTAGAACCAACTGGGTCTTATGCGGGTGCTATGGGGATTCCTCAATTTATGCCGAGTAGTTATCGAGCTTATTCAGCTGATTTTGAAGGTGATGAAAAAAGTGATATTTGGAATAACCCAGCTGATGCAATAGCGAGTGTTGCTAATTATTTTGTGGCTCACCATTGGCGTAGAAAAGGTGATGTCGCCTTTTTGGTTAAGACTGAAGGTGAAAAATACCAAACAGCACTTTCAAAGGGCTTAAAGCCTGATATGAGCTGGGGCGCGTTACAAGCACTAGGGGTTACAGCTGAGCAGAAGCTTGCCGCTGATGAGAAAGTTAAGTTATTAGCTTTCCAGCAGAAAAAGGGTAAAGACCTTTGGGTTGGGTTAAATAATTTTTATGTGATTACGCGTTATAACCATAGCCCTATGTATGCCATGGCGGTATATCAATTAAGTCAGGAAATTATTAAACAAAAGCAGCAAGATGAACTTTTAATAGATAAAGGCATTAAATAAATAGATGCCAAGGTTATCACCCATGAAAAAAACATTGATTTTGATATTAGCTGTTTTTAACAGTGCTTGTATGAATAAGCCTGTAGAAGATAGCGCGCCTGCTAATGTACCTGTTGATGTTATGGCGGTTGCAGATGCGGTACCCAAGTATGAGAAACGAACGCGAGCGGGTAACCCAAATGAGTATGAGGTTTTTGGCAAAAAATACGCCGTTTTAAAACAGAGTGAAGGGTATAAAGCAAAGGGAATGGCCTCTTGGTACGGGACAAAATTTCACGGTAGAAAAACATCGAATGGAGAGGTCTATAATATGTATGCTATGACGGCTGCTCATAAGACGTTACCTATTCCAAGCTATGTTAAAGTGACTAATTTACAAAATAAACGAGTTGTTGTGGTAAGGGTTAATGATAGGGGGCCTTTTCATGGAAACAGGCTAATTGATTTGTCATATGCTGCAGCTGTTAAACTGGATATTCAGAAAACAGGGACAGGGATGGTTGAACTGCAGTCCCTAGGGTTTGATTCAGCTGAAGAAGTTGAGAAAACAATTAATAAGTTGCGGGATACAGTACACTCGCCCGTATTTTATTTGCAGGTGGGGGCTTTTTCAAATTCAGATAATGCAGCTCATTTACAGGGAAGGTTGTCTCATGCTGAAATAAACGCAACACGAATACAACATGCAAAAAATGGCAGTATTAAGCTGTACAAAGTGCAAGTAGGGCCTTTACACTCAGAGCATCAGGCAAAGCAAGAAAGCGAAAAGTTAGCACAAATAGGTATTCGAAATGCGCTTCTGATTGTTGAATAGAATTAATCGTAACCATTCACCTCCCCCTTTGAAAAAGGGGGATTGAGGGGGATTTGTCTAATAAAATCTCCCCTAACCCCTCTTTTCCAAAGAGGGGGGACTGAACAGTTACAATTAATCAGCTTAATCTTTGAGAAAGCAACGATGCTACAATATCCTCAAACAAACTATAGAGTTACCTTGGTCAATGAAAATGTTCCTAGAAATACCTAAATATTTTATTTTTCTTATCACCTTACTGGTTTTTTCCAGCATGACACATGCTGCAAATACTATTTTAATTCCTGCTGCACCCAGTATTGCTGCTAAAAGTTTTATTTTATTGGATTTTAATAGTGGAAAAGTGATTGCAGAAAAAGCTGCGGACATGCGCTTAGCACCAGCAAGTCTAACTAAAATAATGACAGTATATGTGGTGTTCAGAGAATTAAAAAGTGGGCATTTAACACTGGATGAAAAAGTTACCATTAGTAAAAAAGCATGGCAAACACCAGGCTCAAGAATGTTTGTTGAGGTCAATAAGCAAGTAACCATAGAAAACTTGTTACAAGGTGTCATTATTCAATCAGGTAATGATGCTAGTGTGGCTTTAGCTGAACATGTGGCTGGGGATGAAGCAACCTTTGCAGCGATGATGAACCAACATGCTGAACGCTTAGGTATGCTTGATAGTCATTTTGAAAATAGTATGGGGCTTCCAAGTAAAAATCATTACACAACAGCACGTGATTTAGCTAAATTAACCATTGCTGTTATTGCTGAATTTCCTGATTATTATCGTTGGGATTCGGAAAAAGAATTTACCTTTAATAACATTACCCAGCCTAATCGAAATAAATTACTATGGCGCGATAAATCAGTGGATGGCGTAAAAACAGGCTATACAGAAGAAGCTGGGTATTGCATGGTAGCATCTGCTAAGCGCGAAGATATGCGATTAATTTCCGTTGTTATGGGGACTGCCAGTGCCAATGCCAGAGCAAATGAAAGCCAGACCTTATTAAATTATGGGTTTCGCTTTTTTGAGACACATCAATTATACAAAGCCCAAACTGCTTTAACGGAAGCTCGTATTTGGAAAGGT
>JALSLS010000224.1 GCA_026988195.1 Methylomonas sp. | reverse complement strand
GGGAGAAGGGTGCTAATCCATTTTTGGCCTTTGTAGGCGGGTAATTTAAGAGTATTAAACATAATAATTAATCCGTAAATTGACTGTGTTCACTCCTAACTTTCCAAACACCTGCGATATGCTTCCAGTTATTTTCTGAGTGATATTCAATAAAAATAGGTTGGCAATGAAACATACTCAGTTGTGCGATTTGTTCATATTGTAATAAACCTAAATGATAGGCCGCATGGCGAAATGCAGCTCCATGACCGACAAATATTTTTATTTGATTGGTTTTGCTTTGTTGTTGTAGTACCTGCATTTCTTTATTTAATAAAGTAGCAACGCGCTGTCCTGCATCCAGTAACGATTCAGCCCCCTGAAAAGGCAAGCAAAAATGACTATCAGATTTCCAGCCTTTAGGCAGGTCATCAAAACGAGGGTCTTGCTGAGCTATTTCTGTGATCTGTTGAATTGATAAATTAGCCGCACAACCCACACCACGTTCTGCTAATTCAGAATATTCTTGTACAGAGTATTTAGCGGTGCTTAAATCTTGAGCTAGAGTATCAGCTGTTTGCCAAGCACGTAATAATCTTGATGAAGCAATCAAAGGGTTAACTTGGCAATTAAACAGTTTGCATTGCTCACTGATTAAGGGGGCAAGTGATTTTGCTTGGGCAAAGCCTTGTTCTGTTAAAGGAAAAGGCTGGTGGGCACTGGGCGTATCTTTTAACTGAAAATAATCACCATGCCTAATTAAAGCTGCAATCACTTTTGCCATTATGCTTTCCTATTGCTCAAGCTTGCGGCTAGACTTGCAAACATAGTTTGTAGTGATTTTTGATTAACCACAGAGCTGGCTTTTTTTAGGGATAGCCATTGTCGGTTACGATAATTTTCTTCCCATTCTTTGTCATCAACCCATTCTGTTACAGCCATAGGATACACCTGTACTGTGCATATTCCTCCCCACTTTTCATGTAGATAATAGCCAAGCATATGGTCGCTGATAACACCTCGAACCCCTGCTTCTTCCCAAGCTTCAATAGCTGCTGAGGCGGGAGCGGTATAGCCAGGCTCGATAATACCTTTAGGAATGCCCCAATGGTTATTACCACTAGAGGAAATCACTAAAATTTGAAACTCACCTTTCTCAATGCGATAAGGAATGGCGGCTGATTGAGAATAGTAATAAGGCGGTCTTTTACGTTGCTCTAACCCCGTTAAACCATTAAAAACAAACTTTTTAGGCAGTGTGGTAGGGCGGGTAATTGATTCGACAGTGGCACAAGCTTTATTTAACAAACCCCAATGTTCAGGCATGGCTAAAATAGCTAAGGTGGCGGTAGGTAAGCGTTTACCATCTTCAGTTTTTTGTAATTGACCCCTGTGTAAGTTTTCGATTAAACTTTCTAAACTAGGGTTATGGCCAATGAGTAAAACGCGTGCTGCAGATGCGGGACAATCACCGAGTACAGCTTTTAAATCAGTTAAACTAGCTTCATAGATACGTGAATCATAGTGCACATGGTTAGCGGTTAAGCCCGTTGCTTTAGTGAGCTTTTCAGCGGTATTCTTGGCGCGTTCAGCAGGCGAGCTAATAATGAAATCAGGAAGCAAGTCTTGTTGCCGTAGCCAAACACCCATGCGCTGAGCATCACGCTTTCCACGGTTTTTTAGGGGACGATCAAAATCATTGACATCAATATCCCAGTCAGACTTACCATGCCGTAGTACCAGTAGTTGTCTTCCCATTATTTTTCCTCACGGCTAATATCTTGGTGAAAGAAGGATTGAAGTGCTGCAAAGTCAACTTTACCACTCACTTCATAAACATTGACTTTAGTTAAAATGGCTAGGTAATTTTCTTCATTTAATGGCGCATACTCAGTTAAAAAATGACCCTCTTGATCTTGGTAAAAAGGCCCAGAAGATTTCATAATAGGGGGTAATAAGTCTCGTCGATTATTGAGATCAACCTGAGTGACTTGGCAATCGTCTTTACTATTATGTTGCCAATTTAATACGATAAAGGCTTGTAATGGTTTTCCACTCGCAATACGCCCCTTGCCATAAATATTTTCAATATCAACATCATACTTTTGCTCTAGATCCCAAAGTTGTTGCTGGGGTAATTCAAGCAATTTTTTGCGATCCATTTCGGGTATTAATCCTTGTAGGCGTGGATTAGTTACAATAGTCCCTGGGTTAATGCGAGGTAATTTAGCAATACCTTCAGCTTCTACGCCATTTTTATCGCGAATAAATAAACGATCATTGCTTAAGAAATTAATATTTTCATTATCCATTAAGCGCAACATGAAGGTAGACTTGCCGCCACCTGAAAATGCGGCGATAGCGTAGGCTTTATTATTAAAAATAACCCCCGCAGCATGACAAATTAACCAATGACGTTGTTGTAGCCAGTTCATATGCTGATTATTAATAAAATTAATCACTTGGTTGGTGTTGGCTAAACAAGGGCCTGCCGCTATTCTATGCGTTTCACTTTGTAAAAACATCATGCCGGTACGAAATTTACGAATGAGGCGGCCGTCTTCAATATCGAAAAAAACATCTTTTCTACCTTTTTTTCCTGCTTCACGAGGCCAGTCTTGGAAAGGGCTATCAAAGTTTAGTGAGGGGCAATCAATAGCGGTGACGCGCATATCTACTGCGGTTGAGGCAATACAAATATGTCGAAAGTAATGTGCGAGTTCATCAAGCAACACGGTGGAGTTACTTTGTAATTGAATAACACAGTCACCGCACTGGAGAAATAATGCCCGCTCCAATAAGGTATTGTTTTGTATTAATTCAGCACTGACCGCTTGTAATGAGGTGTTTGATGTAATCACGTATTTATATTTTGTTAGGTATTAAGGAGCGTGCGCAAAATAGTTTCGGGCACGTTCCTAAGGAATGGGGATAAGTGATATTAACTTATAAATTATTGTTGAGCTAGGGTTATAGGTTCTACTAAAGCCAGCTTAGGAGCGTGTATGGAATAATTTCCCGAAATTATAACGTAGGATTTTTGTTTCAGTTGGAATGATCTCATGAGGCGCATAGCAAGCTACGCAACGAATGAGATCATTCCATCTGGAGCAAAAAGACACGTTAGAAATCGGAAAGTTGTTTCATGCACGTTCCTTAACACTATTTAAGGTAGCTAACACATGCTCGACATAAAGAGATGCAACCTCTAGGTTCAGCCCTTCTTTTCCGCCACGAAAGCCACCAAAGGCTGAGACTTCAAAAACAATTGCACTGGTTTCAGTTTCCGCTACATCCACTGTGGTATAACTCATACCAAATAAGTTTTGTGCTTTTGTTGCCATCGCAATAATTTCCTCTGATGGTTCAGCTGCTGCATAGCTACCACCACTATTAATGGTGGTATTCCATGCGTCTTTTTTACCTACTCGGGCATAAGCCCCTAAATATTGTCCATTTAGAAACATTAAGCCCATATCACGCCCCCCTAAAGCAACCTTTTGTTGGATATACATCATTTCGTTATCCGCCTTAAAAGCTTCGACTGCTTTGTGTACTTTGGCTTTTCCATCGTTTTTGCTAATGACACACATGCCACGGGCTTTAGTTGAGTAGAGTGGTTTAAAAATAGCTTCACCATATAGCTCAACTGTTTTAATAGCTGTTGAAATGTCTTCGGTAATCATGGTTTTAGGCATGGGAATATCAGCGTTACGCAAAGTCACGGTACAACTCAGGCGATCAATTAAACGTAATATCTTTTCGGGGTTGCTAAAAACTTTAACCCCTGCATTTTCTGCAATACGTAATAATTCTAAGCGATCTAGGCTATTTGGCGAATAATGACTACTTATTTTCTTAATAATAATGGCATCTAATTCAGATAAATTATGATTCTGATATTTAAGTGTATTGGTTTCTAAGTCTAAGCAAACTTGGTCCATATCGATAACTAAGCGATATCCTGTTTCCTTTTCTACTGAGTCAGCTAATGTTTCAGTGGACCATTTGCCGGGTAAGCCAATAACGCCTATTTTAAAATTATCCAACAAAAATCTCCTTAATGGGGGCGCGGTAATTCGCTTTCTGTTTAGTATTCAAATTGAGTACTTGTTCTAGTAATAATCGGGAACGGTAAAACATGGCTTTAGCCAAAGTTTTATCTAATGTAAAGCGAGTTGAACTAGCTAAGGAGCGAGCTAAACCTAAAGCTAGCCGTAGTTCAAAGGTATCATCATTATGTTGCTGTGCAAATTTGGCGGCAAACAGGTATATCGCTAGATTAACTTGTAATACGCGTTGTTTATGCACTTGATCGAGTGCTTTTAAACGGTAATTTGAGACCATAAACACGGAAATATCTTGTACATAATCCATAAAACAAGAACGATGTAAGTCGATAAAGTTAATTTTATTATGCTGAATATCGTAAATAATATTATCAGTATTAAAGTCGCCGTGTATATAAACCGAAAAAGGGGCAGGGAGTGACTGCTCTAATTTATGGGCTTGATCGAGCAATTCAAAAAACGAAGGTATATTTATGCTAGCAATACGGCTATGTTGCTGTTGGAAGCTGGGGTGAATGGCATAAACATCAGCTATACGCTTTTGTAATTGCTGTATGTATTGTGCGTTGACTGAGTTTTTCTTCAGAGTTTTTTGCCAAATATTAGCGAGGGTAAGGGTGAGTTTTTTTAATGACTTGTTTTGTAATTTATCAGAACCTTGCAGTAATATATTCTCAAAGGTATTTCCCGCTAAATGTTCAATTAATAAGGCTGCTGACTGGCCTTTTTTTTGATAAGACAATATTCTAGGGGCAATACCTGGGTATATTTCATGCCAGCGCTCAACACTTTGACACTCTTCTTTAAGCTTTTGTTTTTCACCTTCTTTGAAGATGGCAATAATATCTTCTTTATTGGCTTCACTGACGCCTGAAATCGCACTGCCAGAACGTGTTTCGGCGATGGTATCTAAGACTAGATTTTTACTAGCCCCGTTTTTGTGCAAATGATCAACACAACGGGATAAGGAGTAATAACGATCTACGTTAATGGTTTGCCCTATATGCCTTGACAAAGTTGCATCACAAATTTTTAATAAAGCATCGCCCATGGATTTAATACTTTTTAATACAAAGAGCGCGGCAATCAGGTCATCGGTATGCTTTTTTGATTTAAGTGCTTTACTATATTGATTGATCAGTTGCTCACAGTGAGTGCTCAGCTTTTGTTGAATATCTGCAATTTTAAGGGCTTGTTGTGTGTTGTTGTCTTGATTGGCGCGCTCGATTAAGCTAATGCCTAAAGCAACTCGGTCAAGTAATTTTTCGTATTCATTGCCAAATTCATAATCATTACTGAGTAAATCATTCACATGGTAGGTACAGTCTAAACATAACTCGGCAATACGTTCTAAGTTGTTAGCGATGTTATTAATCGCACGAAAGCCGACGGCAGCATTTTCATTGTCACCTGCTTTAAGCCGTTGCTGGTAACTGTCATTATGTAAACGTATTTTTAGATTGTGAATATAGCCTGCACGATCAAAACTACCGCTAATAGAGCCAGTACCTGCATTGGCAATATAATTTTGCAAATTAGTTATTTGGGTACCGACTTCAACAATCAGGAAACACAAGTTATTACGCTGGTTTTTTGCTAACTGAATGCTCAATGGTGCTTTCCTAGAGAAGTATTGGTGATGCTTTGCTTTGTTTGATGTGTTCAGGCTCAGCAAGTTAGAAGCGCAATAAATTTAGTTAATTAGGCATTATATAGCTTGATTGTGATAGTTGTGTGACAAAAATATGACAAGGTGAGCGTAAAGGTAAGAGTCAAAGGGTTTTGTATAACGACTAGAAAAGAGAGCAATCATAGCCGTTAATATTGTTAAGTGTGTTATTGCTTCTGTTGAGTTAATTAAGTATTAAGCAGTTATAACAGTACTTTTAAGTTAAAATAACCTATTGTTTATTCCAAGTTATTAATCCATGAAAAATACTCATCGAGCCGATTTTGAATCATTTTCCTTTTCTGACGATATTATGTCAGCTATTAAAGAAATGGGGTTTGAACGACCTACCGATATACAGCTAAAAACCATACCTGCTGTATTAGAAGGCAAGGATGTATTGGCGCGTGCAGATACAGGATCTGGTAAAACAGCGGCTTTTGCATTGCCTTTACTGGACAGTATGAGTAATGAAAATATTTATTCTCGAATAGGCCGTGATCAGCGTTTTGATGGTGCCAATAGGGCGGCAAGTAATTGTGTGCAAATATTAGTCCTTGTACCTACGCGTGAGTTAGCGATACAAGTTGCAGAAGTGTTTTCTCAACTGTCTAAAAATATTGTGCCTGAGATTAAATGTCAGAGTGTTTATGGTGGAGTAAAAATTAACCCTCAAATGATGGCTTTACGGGGCGGAGCGGATGTATTAGTTGCTACCCCAGGGCGTTTGTTAGATTTGGTAGAGCAAAACGCGATTAAGTTTAACCAAATAAAAGCCTTGGTCATTGATGAAGTTGATCGGTTGATGAAGGGGGATTTTCAAGAGGAAATTGATAAAATCAGTAAACTTTTACCCAATAAACGACAAAATATGATGTTTACAGCGACTTTTCCTGAAAGTATTAGCCGCTTAGTTCGTGAGGTGTTGAATGAACCTGAAATTATTAATATGGATGAGTTTGTTGATGAGTTAGAAATAGAACAGCGAGTGATTACGGTTAATCATCACCAAAAGAATGATCTTTTAGCTCATCTTCTTGATAATAATGCTTGGGAGCAAGTGTTGATTTTTTGCAGTGCCAAAAGAACCTGCGATAACCTAGTTAAAAAGCTAGAAAAAAGAGGCATTGATGCAGTTGCTATGCACAGTAATAAGCATCAATCAGCAAGAGTGTCCGCTTTAAAGAAATTTAAAGACAGTGAAATACGTATTTTAATTGCCACTGATGTTGCCGCAAGGGGGATTGATATTAAACAATTACCTTGTGTTATCAATTACGATTTGCCGCGCTCACCTAATGATTATGTTCATCGTGTAGGGCGGACTGGGCGTGCTGGCGAAAAAGGTCATGTTATTTCTTTAATTGCCCATCATGAATATCAGCATTTTTCAGTAATAGAAAGATACAATGGGCTTAACTTAGAAAGGGAAGAAATAAAGGGGTTTGAGGTGGATGATGTTGCTCCCCCTATGCCTCGTAAAAGCCCTAAAAAGAAAAAGCCTAGATTGAGTAAAAAGCAAAAGGCCGTTCAAGCTGCAGAAAAGGCTCCTGTAAAGGAAAAGGTTGAAAGGGAAGTTGTTGAGGCAGTTGAGAAAAGCGAACCCGCTGCGAAGGATGTGCCCGCTGTTAATGCTCATATATGGGGGGGGAAGTAGCTTATTTACATTCCTATTTGTTGGGTCACTGCCATTAAGTTAAGCAGGTTGATGTAGGATGTGCTGACGATAGGAAGCGCATCGCTTGCCGTTGATGCGCTTCCTATCGTCAGCACATCCTACTATTTTCTTAACTTAATGACAGTGATCTGAAATATAATGCGGCTGTGTCACCAGCAGATAGAGGTGAAGCAAACTCTATTTCCATTTTATAGAACAACCTATACTTGCAATCTGTTCTTTGGGACCATGTTTGGTCTGGGAAACTTGCTTCATTGCATCAAATAAATCTCTTTTTACATCGTCAGCTGCCGTTTGTTTGTTACTGGCATCCAATCTACCTCTATACTGCAACTCTTGGCGTGAGTTGTAACCAAAAAAATCAGGGGTGCAAACTGCACCATATTGTTTAGCCACTTCTTGGCTTTCATCTAATAAATATGGAAAATCAAAATTTAGCTGTTTAGCTAAAAGTTGCATGTTTTCAAAAGAATCTTCTGGGTAGTTAACAACATCATTTGAAGAGATGGCAACTGTTGCAATACCAAGTGTTTTAAGCTCAGCAGTGTCACGTAATAAGCGTTGATGAATGGCTTTTACATAAGGGCAATGGTTGCAGATAAACATGACTAATAAGCCTTTTTCACCCATACATTTTTCTAATGTCCAACGCTGACCATCTGTGCCAAGAAGGTCAAAGTTATGGGCTTTTGCTCCAAATTCGCAAACAGGGGGATTTAAAGAAACCATGTTTTACCTATATGTTGTGATATTTAAGCTATATTAAATCTTAATAACATCAATTATTAATGAGTTCCAATGTACAGTAAATTGAAGATTTTTTGTATTTGTTTTTTATTATATGCTGTCTGTATATCAGGATATGCAGCCAATAAAAAAACAAAGACAGTGAATGAATTGCAGGTACTTATTGATGTTTCAGGCAGTATGAAAAAAAATGATCCGCATAATTTAAGAATTCCTGCGATCAAATTATTGATTAATTTACTTCCTGAAGGTACGAGGGCTGGGATTTGGTTGTTTTCTGAAAACACCAAGCAGTTGGTTAAAACAGGGACTGTCAATAAACAATGGAAAAAACAAGCGATACTAAGGCTCAACAGGGTTCATTCACGAGGTTTGTTTACTCATATTGAAGATGCTATTGAAAATGCGACTAAGGATTGGCTCAAATCCAATAAAAAACATAATCGAAATTTGATTTTGCTCACTGATGGTATGGTTGATATTTCAAAAGATATTATGCAAAGTGCAGAGTCTCGCTCTCGTATTATGACTGAACAAATCCCTTTGCTACAGCAAGCTGGGGTAAAAGTGCAAACCATAGCGTTATCAAAAGAAGCTGATGCTGAACTGTTAAATAAGTTATCTCTTGATACAGGAGGCTGGTCTGAAACTGCACTCTCTGCGGCTCAATTACAAAAAGTATTCTTTAAATTGTTTAAGCAGGCAATTCCTCAAGATACTGTGCCTTTACAAGGTAATAGCTTTACTGTTGATAAATCTATTAAGGAATTTTCAGTACTTATTTTTAAACAGCCGGGCTCTGATAGGCCAATATTAATTTCCCCTAGAAATAAGAAAATAAAATACCAAAGTAAGTTAAGTAAAGTCGCTTGGGTGAGTGAGAAAAGTTATGACTTAGTCACTATTAAAAAACCAAGAGCAGGGGGGTGGAAAATAATTGCAAAAATGGATCCTGAAAATCAAGTAATGATTGTTACTGATTTAAAGTTTGAGGTTGATGAAATACCTAATTATATTTTAGCGAATGAAGAAGTGGTAGTGAGTGGTTTTTTTACAAACAAACAGCAGCTTATTAGTCGTCAGGATTTTTTAAGGTTAATGGATATTTCTGTAACAATAGATAGTACTAAAAAATGGCCAATACCTGCGGTGCCAAGTAAACAAGGGCTTTATAGTAAAACTTTAAAGTCGGTGCTCAAACAAGGTAGACATACATTAAAGGTTGTAGCTGATGGTAAAACTTTTAAGAGGGAGGTAGCTAAAACGATTGAAGTCATTGAAAGTTTAGTGGCTGTTGAAAAACAGGTTGATTTGGCTGCACGGATAGTTTTGATTAAGCTTATCCCGAATAGTTTGGCTATCAATACAGAGATGATGACGATTGAGGCAAGCATTAGCCAGCTAGGTCAACAAACAATAAGCAAAGTGATAGAGAAAAAGGATGGGCAATGGTTGTTGCTTGTATCTGAACCAAAATTGGGTGCTAGCAAACTAGTTAATTTTTCTATTATCGCTAACACCCCTCAAGGCCAATCAATTTCACCGGTCATTCTTCCTATTGTTATTGATGGGCGTTTGTTTAATCAGCCAAAGCCTAAAGTTACTGTTATTAAACAGTCCAAAGAACCTAATAAAGTTGACCAAGATGAAATTAAAAAAGAACCAGAGGATGAGGGAGATGATGATATTGAAGAAGAGCCAATTAATTGGATGAAAACTTCTATTATCGTTTTACTCACTAATATACTACTTATTGCTATTGGATTTTTTGGGTACAAGTACATAAAAAAACAATCAGTGAGTAATCAAGAAGCATTATTGAGCAGGTTGGATTGATGATAGAGCTAGATTTGGTTACTGTTATTTTTATGCTAGAGGGAGTGATAGCACTGTTTTTATTGCTATTGTTGTTATTTTTCTTTAAAAGAAAAAATAACAACACTGGGATTGCAGTATCAGCCAAAGTTATCGATAAATTACAAGATACTGAAAATATAAAATTAAAAACAACACATGCTTTGCTTTCGGCTCACTGTGATTTTGAACCTGATGAGTTAGATAGTTTAGTGGGAGATATTAAGGCTAGTGAGCGTGCTTTATATCAGGCAATCATTAAAATATATTTAAATAATGATGGCGAGTTGCTAGGAAAAATTGATAAGCAGATTGATAATCTTTCCGAGCCTTATTGTAAAGCTTTATCACATTCTTCAGGAGGAGGCACTGAAAAGAAAGAGCAATATGAGCATGAATTACAACGATTAGAGCAAGAAAAAAAACGCCTGGGTGAGCAACTCACTATTGCTATGACTACAATGGATGAAATTTCAGCTGAATATACTCGGGTATTTAGTGGTACACAAACCGAACTGGAGTTGGAAAATAGTAGTAAGAAGATGTTTGATATTTTTCAACGAGCAGGAATAAAGATTAATGCGACTACTGAAGGTGAGGGATAAAGGATGATGAGTGCAGCAATGAGTATAGTGGTACTGGAAATAGCTATCGTGTTATTAGCTATTGTTTGTGTACTAGTGTTTTTGGGTTGGAAGCAAAGAAAAAAGCTAACGCAACAGATTGAACAATTAATGGATGCAGTCAATAGCCAGCAAGATGACCGCAAAAAAAAGTTAATACAGCTACTGGTAGAAGACTACGCACTTGATGTGGCGGAAGCGGCAGAGGCAGGAGGGAGTATGGTGGAGGCTGAAAAACAATTTCTCCAGCAGTTTGTCAAACAACAAGTTGAAAAAACAACGGTAACTGATTTTTATAGTCAATTGTGCGCATTGCTTGATCAATATTTATATTTTGTACCTAAAAATGTTCAGAAAAATAATATTGAGGAAAGGGGGGCTATTAAAGTCACAACGGATATAGGAAGTTTGGGTGATATAAGTGAACCTGAACAGGCTGGTGAAGAGGAGGTTAAAGAAAGGGATGAACCACCTGTTAATGCTAAAGCTGATGAGTCAGTTGAAGAGCCTGAGCCTGACTGGGGTGAGGCTTTTGCAGAATCAGGCGAAGAAATGGATGAGGAGGTTAAGCAAGGGTATGAATCTGCTAATGTCGAAGCTGATAAGCCAGAGGAAGACCCTGAACCTGACTGGGGTGAGGCCTTTGCAGAATCAGGGGAAGAAATGGATGAGGAGGTTAAACAAGGGTATGAGGAAGATATAAAAAAATAGCTATTTATATTAAAAGAATGAGGTTACCCACTGAGAGCTTTACCGTCATTAAAGTAAAGAAATAAGTAGGATGTGCTGACGACAGGAAGCGCATCAAAGGCAAGCGATGCGCTTCCTGTCGTCAGCACATCCTACATCAACTTACTTATTTTGTGATATTTCATGCAGCTCAATATTGATTAGTCTGAGGGTTGCTAGTACGGCAGCAAAAACTTGATTGGAATGAACGCCACGAGTTCTACGTGTGGTCTGTTCACAATCCCAGCTAATAACACATTCAGTAAGGGCGTTAGTATGTCCGCCTTTAGGAATTCTGACTTCATAATCTAATAGTGCAGGTAGAGTATAGTCGTGTAGTTTCATAACCTTATTGATGGCATCAATAAAGGCATCAAAACCACCATTGCCAGAACCTGAAGCAATGTGTTTTTCACCTTTTACTTCCACTCGAACGCTAACTGTTGCTTCTAGGTTAAATCCACTGGTGATAGAGCAATTAAGGAGCTTTATGTGGTGGTAGTTTTTACTTTCTAAAACATCAGCAATGATAAAAGGTAGGTCATCCGTTGTAATCGTTTGTTTAGAATCGCCTAGCTGTACGATTTTAGCTAACACTTTCTTTTGGTTTTCTGCAGAGAGTTCTAGCTCTAATAACTCTAGGTTTTTTTTGAGAGATGCTTTGCCACTCATTTTTCCTAAAGCATAACTGGTAATACGAGAGAAGCGTTCGGGGACTAATTTACTTTTGTACAAATCTCCTTTTTGGTCGCCATCTGCATGGATACCAGCGGTTTGGGTAAAGACATCTGCACCCGTTATCGGTGTGTTTGCTGCAATACGCTTTCCTGAGAAATTTTCGATCATATTGCTGGTGCGAACCAAATGACTTTCATCAATAGATAAGGTCATATTCATTTTATCTCGCAATACCACTGTTACTTGTGCAAGGGAAGCGTTGCCTGCGCGTTCGCCAAGGCAGTTAATAGTACAATGAATAGAACTGATACCTGCACGTACAGCTGCCAATACATTGGCTGTTGCTAAGCCATAATCATTGTGAGGGTGAAAATCAAATTGTAGTTCTGGGTAGCGAGTACACATATCATGCAGGCTGCTATAAACTTCATCAGGGGACATAACCCCTAAAGTATCAGGTAGCATAAAATGACTGATTCCGGAGCGTTGTAAATTATCCATTAACCCAAAAACATAATTACGGTTATCTGCATAACCATTTGACCAGTCCTCTAAATAGACATTGACAGTAAGGCCTTTTGTTAAAGCATAATCAACAGTTTTTAAAATATCACTGGTATGTTGTTCAAGTGTTTTGCCTAACTGATCCCTGCAATGTTTTTCACTGCCCTTAGTGAGTAGGTTTATAACACTACCACCTGTTTCCAAAATCCAATCAACACTTTTGGTGTGGTTTACAAAACCCAAGACTTCAACACAACCATCAAAGCCTTCCTCTCTTGCCCAGTCATTAATCCGTTTTACGGCCTTTTTTTCACCTTCTGAAACTCCAGCTGAAGCAACCTCAATGCGGTCAACCCGTAACGACTGCAATAATGTTTTAGCGATATTGACTTTTTCATCAGGAGAGTATGAGACACCTTGAGTTTGTTCGCCATCGCGAAGTGTAGTGTCCATTAACTGGATATGTCTGGGGTGTATGGACATGGTATTTACCTAGAAGAGCGGAAGAAGATAGTCATAAGTGGATAAGGAGTCGATCAAAAGAAAACAGTTCTTCATGGCTGGACGGGGTACTTACCCCGTACAAAATATTCAAAGCTACATTGCCATAATACTTGCATTTCGGTTTAACAAAAAATATAAGCTTATAGTCGCTGTTTTTTCAATTGTATTGAGCTGGTTGAAACGGGGTTACAAACCCCGTCTCGCTCAGAATAATGGTTTATAGGATGTGCTGAGGTACGAAGCGCATCACATGCTGAATATGGTAACCGTTCAGTCCCCTCTTTGGAAAAGAGGGGGTAGGGAGATTTTATTAGACAAATCCCCCTCAATCCCCCTTTTTCAAAGGGGGAGGTGAACGGTTACTAAATATGCGCTTCGTACTTCAGCACACCCTATAATTTTTGGGTTTAGTAAAACCTTGCTCCTAAGTGTTAAGCTACTTGGATATTATGTCCAAAGCCAAGGAAAAGACTGTTTATGCTTTTCTTCATATTGGTCAATATAATCAGTTTGCTCAAGGGTTAAGCCTA
This sequence comes from Methylomonas sp., assembly GCA_026988195.1. GTDB lineage: Bacteria > Pseudomonadota > Gammaproteobacteria > Methylococcales > Methylomonadaceae > QPIN01. Next base: position 3,943 of record JALSLS010000224.1, on the reverse strand, counting down.
TATCATCCAGCCCTTTGATTAGGTTGTCTTTGCGGAAAGCGTCAACGTCAAATTTAAAACCATTACCAGCTGGGGTAATAAGCTCTTGGTTTTCTAAATCAACCGTAAAAGATACGCCTTCGTTAGCTGCAACTTCATCCATTAAGCTAACTAATTGCTTTTTAGTAGCAACAATAGGTAAGATGCTATTTTTAAAACAGTTGTTGTAAAAGATATCAGCATAACTTGTTGAAATTATGGTGTTAAATCCATAATCTTCAATGGCCCAAGGCGCATGTTCACGAGATGAGCCGCAACCAAAGTTATCACCTACAACTAATATTTTAGCGCCTTTGAATTTCGGATTGTTAAGTTCAAATTCACTATTATCACTACCATCTTCGTTAAAACGCCAATCATGAAATAGGTGTTTGCCAAAGCCGCTACGTTCTACTTTTTTTAGAAACTGTTTAGGAATGATTTGGTCGGTATCAACATTGCTTCGTCTCATTAATGCCGCAATGCTTTGGTGTTTTTTATATGCTTCCATCGTATTTATCTCTATTAAAGGTTGCGAATATCAACAAAATGACCTGCAGTAGCTGCAGCAGCTGCCATAGCGGGAGAAACTAAGTGTGTACGTCCGCCTTTACCTTGACGGCCTTCAAAGTTTCTATTTGAAGTGGATGCGCTACGTTGACCCACGGTTAATTCATCACCATTCATCGCAAGGCACATTGAACAACCTGGGTCACGCCACTCCCAACCAGCATCTAAAAATATTTTATCCAAGCCTTCCTCTTCTGCTTGTTTTTTAACGTGGTAAGAACCAGGTACGGCAATCGCTGTTACATTGTCGGCAACCTTTGTGCCTTTTGCAATGTCTGCAGCAATACGGAAATCTTCAATACGACCGTTAGTGCATGAGCCAATAAACACTAGATCAACAGGAATGTCAGTAATTTTTGTATGTGCAGTCAGTCCCATGTATTTTAGAGCATCTTTACAGGCTTGGCGTTTAATCTCATCATCAAAATCTTCTGGAGCTGGGATGATGTTAGTGATTCCTGTTACTTGCTCTGGCGAAGTACCCCAAGTAACTTGTGGCTCAATGTCAGCAGCATCTAAAGTAATGATTGCGTCAAACTTAGCACCTTCATCACTGGGTAGTGACTTCCAGTAGGTCAATGCTTTGTTCCAGTTATCACCTTTAGGAGCAAATTCACGCCCTTCAAGGTAATCAAATGTTTTTTGGTCTGGGGCAACAAGTCCTGCTCTGGCACCTGCTTCAATTGCCATATTACAAAGTGTCATGCGGCCTTCCATAGAAAGCTTAGTGATAGCTTCGCCAGCATATTCAATAACAAAACCGGTGCCGCCAGCCGTACCAATTTTTCCTGTTATAGCTAGAGCAATATCTTTAGCGGTTGCATATTTAGAGAGTTCGCCATCAATTTGAATAAGAAGGTTTTTGGATTTTTTCTGAGGCAATGTTTGTGTTGCCATCACATGTTCAACTTCAGATGTGCCTATACCAAAAGCTAAAGCACCAAAAGCACCGTGAGTGGCCGTATGGCTGTCTCCACAAACTACAATCATGCCTGGGTGAACAAAACCATGTTCAGGTACTACGATATGGATAACCCCATTATTTGGGTTCTTCATATCATATAAGTTAAGCCCATTTTCTTGGCAGTTGTCTGCCATAGTCTCAATTTGTTTTTTAGCAATAGGGTCTGCAATTGGCAGGTCTCTATTTTTAGTTGGAACGCAGTGATCCATGGTGGCTAAAATACTATGTGGATTACGTACTTTACGATTTGCGATTCTTAGGCCTTCAAAAGCTTGAGGACTAGTAACTTCATGCATTAGATGGCGATCAACATAAAGTAGAGGAGCTTGACCTGTTGCTTCAACCACAAAATGGCTGTCCCAGATCTTTTCGTACATGGTTTTTTTCATAGTATTTTCCAAAGCTTTTAGCTCGGTTAAGAGAAAATTGAGCTGGCGCTTATTGTGTGGATTGTTTAAATATTAATTAACTGATTATTATCGCTTATCAGGGGGGTATTTTGCAATGCTGTTTTATGTTTCTTAAAAACAACATAATTGTTGCTATAAAACAATTATGTAGCCAAATAGGAAACAATTAATCAATAAATGGTGGTATTGTTTTCTTTTTTCGATACTGTATTATGGCAACAACTTTGGAGTCTCTTATAGATTTTTAATCTAAGTCTTATCTTTTTAAGAGGAAGATTAGGTTAAATTCATACTCCTAAACCCAATTCATATACCTCCTCGTTGTGATAGCAGACAAATACTGCGAACTTTTAACCTCCACTAACTCAGTTACTGGAGGTTTTTTTTTGGGTTTAATTAAACACTGTTCAGTTAATATTCATGGTGGCTGACTTATTCTAGTCTCAACATCAAACAACAGGAGAAAGTCATGAAAATGCTAACTTTAATCATCGTATTAATGATTATCCCTTTCACAAGCCAAGCAGAAAGAAGTCATCATTTTAAGCATAGGCATACTGAACAAAAGCATAACAATAGTTACTTTTGGCAAGATGTTGAGCGCCGTCAACACAAACAGGAGAGGCGTATAGAAAGAGGTGTAGATAAAGGGCAGTTGACGCGTAGAGAAGCTAAAAAACTACATAGAGAGCAAAGACATGTCGCTAAACAGATTAGGCGTTTAGCACGCTATAATTATATTAGCCGGCAAGATAAACGAGATGTGATGGAGCATTTAGATTATGTGAGTGAGAAAATAAGAATATTAAAGCATAATCAGAATTATGTTCACCGGAAAGCATATCGTTACGAAAAATCAACAAGACATATTGGTTCAAACCATAGAGATAGAAATGACCGATATGTATCTTTTATGAATGAAGACCTTAGGGCTGGTATTTATTTAAGATTTTGAGTGGATATATGTTGCTCACGTATTGGCTATTGGGTTAAGTCTTATATTTGGCTCTTTTGAATTCTAAATAGATTTGTTTAGTGTTTTCTTGGTAAATATTAAAGGGAACTGTTGTGCTGGGGGGGGGTTATCATGAGTGCTAGCTTTGCCCCAAGTATGATAGAGTCAGGAAAGGCTACTTAGTTTAGGTGTTATTACAATATGCCCCGTATTTCCTGTACCTATGCTGGCAGGTGTGGTTCCTGTTAAAGGGTGTATCACTATCACTCTACCTCCCGCTTCCAGGTAGCCGATCCCCAGCCCTCTCCCTGCTTGGGTGGTGGCTTAAGAGCACAAGTTTTGGGTAAGTAGTTACGATGATCTTTAAATAAGCAGTGGTAAGTTAATGGTCATAATGTAGAATACTAAAATAAAAATAATAACTATAAAAATAATGAACCCAAAAACTGACTCTTTTAATTTTCAATTTATTAGCGATTGCATTCGACGTGTTTTACCTAATTCTCAAGCCATAGCACTCGCGTTAATTTTAATTGTCGGTTTTTTGCTCATTGTTAATTTATCAGATGTTTTAATGCCTGTGTTTGTCTCTGTTGTACTGGCTTATTTATTACAGGGTATTGTCAAGAAAATGGAAGATAGAGTGCCGCGATTGGTTGCTGTCTATGTTGTTTTTTCAGGGTTTATTACGTGCTTAGGCTTGGTTATTTTTGTTTTGATGCCCATGGCTTCTGCGCAGGCTGTTCAATTAGTGCAACGTATTCCAGAGATAGTAAAAAGCGCACAAGTTGAAATAATGCGTTTACCAGAGCTTTATCCTCAATTTATTACTGAAGATAATATTAGAGGTGTTATGTTAACTGTTCAGGATGAATTGTTAAATTATGGTCAGGAACTACTTTCAAACCCTGCTTCTTCGGTTGTTAGTCTTGTGTCGGCGATAGTTTATTTGTTTTTAGTACCTTTGATGGTATTTTTCTTTTTAAAAGATAAGCAAGTCATTGTTACTTGGTTTTTAAAGTTCAT
>JALSLS010000223.1 GCA_026988195.1 Methylomonas sp. | reverse complement strand
CAGTGTGTTGGTAGGTTATTTGACCCGACCATGATGAAGGCGATTGAAACAGTGAGTGATCAAACCCTTAAAAATGGCATTGTGCTGGATGAATTACACGCGGGTTTTATGTATAAAGACCAGGTTCTACGATTGGCAGAAGTTAAAGTAAATAAAATATGATGAATGAAATTATTATTGGTATTGATCTTGGAACCAGCAACTCTGAAGTTTCGGTGGTTGAACAAGGAAAAGTAACGGTTATTGCGGATGCACAATATAAAATCCTACCTTCATATGTCGGTATTGATGATAGTGGCAATATTATTGTGGGTGAATTAGCAAAAAATCAGTATTTGCTCTATCCAGAGCGCACCATTAAATCGATTAAGCGTTTGATGGGGCAAGATATACAGGTGAATTTAGCGGGGCAAGATTATTCGCCTCAGGAAGTTTCAGCCATTATTATTAAACGTTTAAAAGTCATTGCAGAAAATTATCTAGGCCAAGCAGTTGGAAAAGCGGTTATTACCGTACCGGCTTATTTCTCAGATGCTCAACGCCAAGCCACGCGTGAAGCTGGAGAAATTGCAGGGCTAGAAGTGGTGCGGATGATTAATGAACCAACAGCTGCGGCATTAACTTATGATGCCAATCAAACAGAGCAAAAGCAGCTTCTGGTCTACGATCTAGGGGGAGGGACATTTGATGTTTCTGTGGTGAACATTGAGGCGGGTGTGGTTGAAGTCATTTCTACTCATGGTGATAACCATTTAGGGGGCGATGATTTTGACCAACAGATTGTCCAATTTCTGATGGCGTATTTACAACAAACTTATGCTGTCGATGTTCGCCAGCATAGCAAAGCAATGGCGCGTATTACCCGTGCCGCGGAACAGGCAAAGTTAGTTTTATCTGACCAGCCTTATGTACAGATTAATGAAGAATATTTACTAGAACATAATGGTTCGGCTATTCACTTATCAATCGAACTTTCCCGTATGCAATATGAAGAGATGATTGAAGAGTCTATTAATCTCACCATGGATGCGGTACATATCGCCTTAAAAGGCGCAAAATTAACCACATCAGATATTGATGAAGTTATTTTGGTGGGAGGCTCAACTCGAACCCCATGTATTCGTGAGCGTTTACTCAATGAATTTGGTTTTGAGCCGCATGGTGAAGTTGATGCTGATTTATGTGTCACCATGGGGGCTGCTATTCAAGCGGCGATGATTAGTGGGCAACAAGTCGATAAGGTATTAGTTGATGTTACCCCTTATACCTATGGAACCAGTGTGATAGGAAGCTTAAAGGGTGAGCCATATCCTTTTACTTATGAACCTATTATCCATAAAAACAGTGTATTACCCTGTCGAAAAACAGAAGCTTTTGTGACTAACCAAGATGGTCAAGCGTTTGTTGATATTACCATTTATCAAGGTGAGGATCTTGATGCCTTAAATAATGTCAAAATTGCTGAGTTTCGAGTCGAAGGTTTATTAGATGTGGAGGCAGGGAATATTATTATTTTAACCTTGGATCTTGACCTTAATGGCATATTACAGGTTTCAGCTGAGGAAAAATCAACAGGTTTAAAAAAAGAAGTGACTATTAATAATGCTTTATCGAGTGCTGAAAGTGGTTCAGTAAAAGTCGCTACTCAGCGTATTTCTGCTTTATTTGGCAAGTTGGATTCTAGTTTGTATGAGCAGGAGCCTGTAACAAGCACAGAGCCGCTTATTCACCCTGAGATTGAAGCTGCACAAGCTATTATTAGCAAGGCTAAAGGTTTATTTGAAACTGTTTCTGCTGAAGATAAAGAGGATATGCTTGTTTTAATTGAGTCTCTCAATCAATGCATTAAGGATGAAGATATTGTCGGCTTACAACAAATCGGCGCGCAATTAAACGATATTATTTATTACTTGGAATCATGATTGAACGCTGTCCATGTTGTCATGCTCGGCTGAACAAAACGCCTAGCTGCCCGCGCTGTTTGGCAGATTTAAGTAGGGTTATTAATGCTGAAAAAGCTGCAGGGTTTTGGTTGTCTAAGGCTGTGCAGTTTTTATCGGATAATAAGCTTGAGAAAAGTAGTCTTGCTCTAAAAAAATCCTTACAGTTTAAATCAACAGATATAGCTATCATTTTTCAAGATTTTTTAATCTATCAACAAAGTCAGCTGGTTTTAGCCTTGCTGGAGAAGTCTCAACTATTATCAGCAAAACAAATACTTTATCAGATTCGTCCGTTAACCCCTCAAAGCAAACAACTACAGGAATTAAATAGTTTTACTGATTATTTGTTACTAAACCCTTAGGCAATGGCTCAGGCATATCATTATCAAACACATTAGATTGTCACTTTTGGTAACTGAATTGTTGCAGAGAAAATCATACTTCCGGCAATCAGCGTTTACGAGTCGGGGGAGGCTCAAAAAACGAGCCAGCTCCCTTTTCTCATGGTTACCTTACTTGAGACTAATAAGTTAGAAATTAAAGGATTTCGGTTTTATACAAACAAATAAACAGCCAAACGATTTTATTTTCATCAAAATATTTACTCAAACCAGTTGTCTAATGATAAATTATTATAGGCACTAAAATCATCAGTATTACGTGTAACCAATGTTAAATTATTAACCGCCGCGATAGCTGCAATCTCCCCATCAGCATACGCCGCTGTTTTCCCTTGTTCTTTTA
>JALSLS010000222.1 GCA_026988195.1 Methylomonas sp. | reverse complement strand
TTCAGAAAAACTAGTCCCCAGTATTTTATCTAAAACAGAAGCGCAGTTAGATAAAAAATAGGCAGGTAGATTTTAATCAGAGTGATTCCCATCAATATTATTAAGTTAATTTTTTGTAGCCTTGATGTAACAAAGTGGAATCAAGGTTTTACTGCGCCCCAGTAACAGGGAAAATCGCCTTGTATCCCAGTTTTTAGTCACTTTATGACTAAATATTCTCACCTAACATTTCTTTAGCATGAGCAAGCGTTTGTTCAGTCATGTTTACGCCACCCAGCATTCTTGCAACTTCCTCTATTCGTTCACTAGAACTTAGCTGGCTAACGGTTGATGAGGTGGTTTCAGTTTGTTCTTTTTTTACAAATAAATGCTGGTGTGCTTGTGAGGCAACTTGAGGTAAATGAGTTACACACAGCACTTGACGGTTATGACTTAAGCTACATAACTTCTGCCCAACAATTTCGGCAATCCCCCCACCAATACCCGAGTCAACTTCATCAAAAATCATGGTTGGCGTGGTTTTGTCTGTACTGGTTGTTACTTGTATAGCTAGGCTTATGCGGGATAATTCTCCTCCAGATGCTACTTTGGCTAAAGGTTTAGCGGGTAATCCAGGGTTTGCACTAATTAAAAACTCAATTTTATCATTGCCATTCGCTTTTGGTACTTCATCTTCTTGATAGCTGAGATCAACTAAAAAATCACCTTGAGGCATACCCAGTTCTTTTATAGTGGAAGAAATACTTATTTCTAATTTTTTTGCATTGCTACGGCGATTTTTAGATAACTTTAAACTAAGGCGGTGGTATTTTTTGAGTGAATCTTCAGCGAGTTGAGTTAACTCCTCAATACGCTCACTGCTATGACTTATATTATTAAGCTCTTGTTCAAGTTTTAAGGCTAGCTCAGGTATTTGCTCGGGTGAAACTTGGTGTTTACGGCTAATATCCTGAATAATACCAATTTGGCTTTCCAGCCAGTCTAGACGCTGAGGATCTGCCTCCTGATTACCTAAAAAGTCCCTTAATTGGTGGGCGGCCTCTTCAACTTGTATTTGAGCACTAGAAATAAGCTCGTTGATTTCCTGTAACTCAGTCGAGAACTGCGCTAAATGAGTAAAGGTAGACAGGCTTTGGTTAAGCACTTGGTTAACTGATTGCTGATCATTTTCATAAAGAATATCTAATTGGGACTGACCCTCAATAAGGATCTGTCCTAAGTGGGCTAATTTATTGTGTTCATCAGAAAGGGCTGGATAATCATAACTATCCAATTGTAGTTGTTGCAGTTCTTCAAGCTGATAACGAATTAACTCTTCTCGCTCAGACTGGTCTGAACTGGCTTTTATTAATGTATTTAATTCTTTATTAATTTTTTTCCAAGCAAAATAGGCTTTATTTAGAGCCTCTAGCAAGTCGTTATTATTGGCAAAAACATCCAGTAAATGGCGTTGTTGCTCGGGGTCTAGCAATGTTAGATGGGCGTGCTGGCCATGTATTTCAACTAACAGGCCGCTGAGTTGCTTTAATGATTGTAAGGTGGCTGGGCGATTATTAATATAGGCTTTAGATCCACCATCCTGATTAACAATACGACGAATAAGACATTGTTGACCATCATCAAGGTCATTATCATCCAGCCATTGTTTTGCTAAAGGGGCATCAGATAAATCAAAGTCTAAGTTGACTTCAGCACGTTTACACCCCGGTCGAACATAGCCAGAATCAGCTCTGTTGCCTAAGGCCAGGCCCAAGGCGGTTAGTAGTATAGATTTACCCGCACCTGTTTCACCGGTGAGGACTGACATCCCTTTTTTCAGATCCAAGTTAAGGGATTTAACGATAGCAAGATCAATAATGTTGAGATTTAATAGCATAACTAATTGTGGTAACCACTACTCCAGTTCAGTTTTTTTCTAAGGGTATTGAAGAAATCATGCTCTTCTGGGTGCAGTATTCTAATAGGGGTTGGAAGTTTTTTAATTAAAATTTTATCGTTAATAGACACTTTAGGTATTTCTAAATGGTCACAAGTGACTAAGGCATTGATTTGGTTGGTTTGGCAAAAGCTTATTTCAATTTCTGAAGAATCATCAATAACAATCGGTCTATTAGATAAAGTATGAGGGTTAAGAGGCACTAAGATTAATGCATTAAGAGAGGGATGCAAAATAGGGCCGCCAGCGGATAGAGAATAAGCTGTAGAACCCGTTGGTGTAGAAATGATTAAACCGTCAGAGCGTTGAGAGTTTAAATAAACACCATTAATATGGGTTACAATTTCAATCATACTAGGGGTAATCCAACGGTGCACAACAACCTCATTCACAGCCGTTTCTTGGTGAATAACTTGGTTATCTCGAATGATTTTAGCTTGCAATAAGTAGCGTTTTTCCTCTAGGTAATTACCTTGTAAAATATCGTTTAATTTAGATTGAATTTGATCAGGTGAAATATCGACCAAAAAGCCCAGTCTACCAAGGTTAATGCCGATTAATGGAATATTAAAATTAACAATGGCGCGAGTTGCCGCTAAAAAAGTACCATCACCGCCGATAGCAATAACTAAGTCACAAAGCTCCCCCAAAGAGTGGACTTCAAATGACTCAATTGCAGGCTGAGATAAAACAGCAGCACTTTTAGAGTCGATAATAACTCTATAGTTATTTTTGTGTAAAAAATCATACACGCAAGTAATTGTTTT
>JALSLS010000221.1 GCA_026988195.1 Methylomonas sp. | reverse complement strand
GCTAAACCCAAGTAAAAAAGGTAAAATAAACAGTCCCTGCCTAATAATGGCTGATAAAGAATCGTAATACTCCATTCCCTTTATAAACCTTGGCCCGGCAATTATTGGGTCAGCGTTTAAAAAAGCTGTCATAAAAGGGCTTGCTATATAGATCAAAATCAAAACTTTTCCAACCCCCAAATTAGGCAATAAAGCAATTCGTTTTCCTAGAACAAACCTACATACCAAAAAAGCAGATACATTCGATATTGTTACTTTGTCCATTGGAGGGAATACAGGCAAATCGACCACTGTTCTAGCGGGTAGTAATAAATAAGCCCCTAAAATTGACCATAAGGTCGCACGGCCTATTGGCATTCGCTGATATATAAGAAAAGTGACAACAGGCCAGGAAAACAATGCAATATAGGCAAACCAATTAGCGATAACTTAAGCCCTCATTAATATAAGCAAACTATTAAGCACTGTTTACTTAGTGTTTATATTTAACAATTCACGAGCTAGATTCCTTGTTTCTATCTGTCGAGCTCTAGGGACAGCAAAATAATTTGTAGTTCTCCTTGGGTAAAGGTGGCCTTCTATAAATGTTTCTAACCCTAGACCAGGATCATTATGAGCTAAGCGATTTGGTGCAAGCAAAATATAGCCATGACTTTGAAAATAATCCCAAAGAGCCTCTTTTACCTTTTGTTCACCGGGTGCGCTTTCAAATAGAATAACGGGGCTACTTGTTTTTATAATGTTACTACTACCTTGAAGAACGCTTAGCTCTGCCCCCTCTACATCAATCTTAATAATATCAACACCTTGATGGGAAATTAAATCATCCATTTTTCTCAGTGGTACCGTTAATTCTTTTATAAACTCAGGAGTTGAGGGTTTAATAAGCGAGCTATAACCAGATTTCTGTGTGTTTTCATAAAATGTGACATCACCTTCATGATCACCAACAGCACAGTTATATACGGTAATATCCTTAAAAGAATTCCTGATGTTATCGGCTTTCCTGGGTATCGCTTCAATTGCAAAAATATCAACAGATGCACAATTTCTTCTAACCTCCGAAAGAATTGAGCCTATATGAGCACCAACATCAATAAATATCTTTTCTTGTCTACACAGTCGAGTTACAAGATAAGTTGCCAGCTGATCATTTGCTAGCGTTCCAACAGATTCGGGGTTGAAAAAAGCTGCATTTAATATATCAACCTTGTCACGGGCAGCCAGCATAATATGGCCTATACTTGTTTTAAGCAGATATTGTTTCATTCGTTAATTCCTCCTTAATTACCTTATTTTCCAGTCACGAATAGCCTGATATTTTGGTGCAATATCAGGATCTTGGTAAGTAGATTGCAATAACCCCCAGTATCCATACTTGCTATACCTGTTAACATCATTAAAATGATTAAAGATCCCAACATTATCGCCTCCAAATTCTTGATACAGTTGAGACCACTGACCAACTAAATGAATGTATACCTCCTTCATTTGAGGGTTCTGATTTACCCTTACAAGCTTAGCGACCAAATCAGGGTTATCTTTCGGCGCTAATAAATGAGCCCCTCCCTCGTAAACTACCAATTGAAGGTTACGTTTCTGTGTTTCTTTAAGTATTTTCCGTATCACTCCAGGCTGTTTGCTGTCACCAAATAAGGTATTGATACTTTCAATTTGCATTTGCATCAATTCATCTAGACCGGCATGTTCTAATTGTTTTTTGCCGTTGATACCAAAATAAACCGTACTGGCCCAAGCGTCTGCAAACTTATAGGCCGGATTACCATTAGTAGGCTTTTCCATCCCTGGCATTTTCCAGTCCATAACAGCTTTAGCGCGATCTAGCCAAGCAGTTTGTGAAGTTAACACTCTAATAAGGCGGCTTTGCCCTCTTTCTTCTGCTAAATCAGGTTCATTAAAAACCTGGTTAAATATTTTAAAAATTTCAATTGCTCGATAAGGCTGCCATGCATCTGCCTTAATGACTGCCCCTGTTAACCTTAACTGTCGAGCCTTTGCTTCTGAATAATGATACCCTGGATAGCTATAATTCCAGGTTTCATTTGAATATTCGATATAACACTTCAGTTCGGGGTTGAGTGTGTTTTTTATCAATAAAGCCAATTCTTCTACAAAAGAGTCACTTGCAGCAGTCGGGATGGTAAACCATGGGTCAATATTAAGAATATTAGCCAGTTTAACCATGTATTCAAATGCTACTCCGCCTATCAAACCTTGTCCTAAAGTACCGAGCTGAGTACGTTCCGACCAATTTCTATTTACATAATCAAAAATTTCTACAGTCGGCTGTTTATCACTCGTCGAGATTTGTATCGGTGACTTGAGCTGCAGGGTACGCGTCACTCCATCATATGTATCAATAAAAATCCGGGGCCATTTGTCACCAACATTAATTAAAGCAACCATATTATCAAAACTTCCACCCTCTATAGGCGCAGAATCAGGTAGTTTAATACTATCTGAAGTATGGGAGATAGCCTTTGATCGATAAACAGATTTATTCCGGCTAACGCCTCCCCAGTCCATAAACCGAATAACGCTGAAAGGCTTTAATAATTCCAACCATTTTTCATTAAACGGTTGAGCCTGATATGAGTATTCATCCTTAATATGAACAATATGCATGTCCCTGATAGGGTCATTTACATCAATTGCGGTCACTTCAATTTGTATACCAGCACTTGGCGTTGGCACATCAAA
>JALSLS010000220.1 GCA_026988195.1 Methylomonas sp. | reverse complement strand
TGGCATTATACGGATGATTTGCGTTTTTATGGCTTTATGCAATTAGCACCATTAGTAGCTATTCCGGTTATACTTTTCTTCTACAAAGCTCAATACACACACCGCTATTACCTAGTGTATGGGCTACTGTGTTATCTCCTTGCCAAGTTTTTTGAGATGGCTGATAAGTTTTTTTTCGAATTAAGCGGGCAATTATTGAGTGGGCATACCATTAAACACCTATTGTCAGCTGCGGCCACTTACTGTGTTTACCTGATGCTGAAAAAACGCCAAAGCATTCAATAAATACGTTTATCCACTATGCTTCAACAACTAAAGTTAAAATAATATTGTCATTACAGTATAATTACTCAGATAATTAATCCACCACGGAGACCTGTTAATGAGCGAAACTAAACACTGCAAACTTCTAATTCTTGGATCAGGCCCGGCTGGATACACTGCCGCAGTGTATGCTGCCAGAGCTAACCTTAATCCCGTTATGATTACAGGTATGCAGCAAGGTGGACAATTAACCACCACAACCGAGGTCGATAACTGGCCGGGTGATGTTGAAGGCTTACAAGGCCCTGACTTAATGGAACGTATGCGCTTGCATGCTGAGCGTTTTGACACTGAAATTATTTTTGATCATATTCATACCGCTGACCTATCGGCTCGCCCCTTTACATTAACAGGAGATTCCGCAAGCTATACTTGCGATGCTTTAATTATCGCTACAGGTGCATCTGCTATGTACTTAGGCATGGAATCAGAAGAAGCTTTTAAAGGAAAAGGCGTTTCTGCTTGTGCAACTTGTGATGGTTTTTTCTATCGTAATAAGCCAGTTGCCGTTATTGGCGGGGGTAATACAGCAGTGGAAGAAGCGCTTTATTTATCTAACATCGCTTCTGAAGTGACAGTCATCCATCGCCGCGATAAATTTCGCTCTGAAAAGATTTTATCTGCCAAATTGATTGAAAAGTCTAAAAATGGCAATGTAGTGATTAAATGGGATCATACTTTAGATGAGGTCTTAGGTGATGATATGGGGGTAACGGGCATGCGAATTAAGAGCACTAAAGATGGCTCAACTGAAGAGCTTGATGTGCATGGTGTGTTTATCGCTATTGGGCATAAACCTAATACAGATATTTTTGATGGCCAACTCGATATGGAACATGGCTATATTAAAGTGCACAGTGGAATAGCGGGTAATGCAACAGCAACCAGTATTGAAGGTGTATTTGCTGCAGGTGATGTGATGGATTCTCATTATAAACAAGCCATTACCTCTGCTGGAGCTGGCTGTATGGCTGCGCTGGATGCTGAGAAGTTTTTAGATGACTTAGAAAGCTAGCACCCCATTTACACATAAGTGAAAGTGTGTCGCAAAGTTTGCGCACATTTTCCATCAGGGAAGATAAGCATGCAATTACCCGCCCTTAACCCATCAGACCCAGGTGAAGACTTTCCTTCAATAGAGTCAGCATTAACTGAACCAGATGGTTTACTCGCTGCTGGAGGATGTCTTTCACCCCAAAGAATTGTTAAAGCTTACCAACAAGGTATTTTTCCTTGGTACAGCCCTGGTGAACCTATTTTATGGTGGTCTCCCAACCCTCGCCTAGTTCTGTTTCCTGAAAAACTAATTGTCTCACGCAGTTTGAGAAAAACCATTCGTAAACAGCAATTTAAATTGACTTACGACCAAGCATTCCCTCAAGTAATGCAGTATTGTGCAGCGCCACGAGATAAAGAAACTGGCACTTGGATTACAGAAGAAATGTATTTGGCCTATACAGAATTACACAAACAAGGTATTGCCCATTCTTTTGAGGCCTGGTTTGAGGGTGAACTTGTCGGTGGTTTATATGGGATAGCCATCGGACAGGTTTTTTTTGGTGAATCAATGTTCCATAGAAAAACGGATGCTTCAAAAGTTGCTTTCTGTTGCCTTATTCAACAACTTAGGCTTTGGGGATACCAGCTTATTGACTGTCAGGTACACTCCGATCATTTGAACAGTCTCGGTGCAGAAGAAATTAACCGTCAATATTTTTCCAAACTACTACAACAATATTGCCCATTAACCATTTCTGACTCGGCCTGGAATTAAAGCAGTGATTTCAATCCCTTTATTTTTAACTGATGCCTCACCTTGTAGCTATTTAGACAAAAAAAATGCTCAATCTGCCTTTGTTCACCCTTCCTTCTCATTAACAACGGCTGTCTATAGTCAACTTATAGATCAAGGTTTTAGGCGCAGTGGCAATGAAGCATACACACCTCATTGTGCAGACTGCACGGAGTGTACTCCAACTCGTTTGTCTGTAGAAAGTTTTATTCCCAGCAAAAGTCAAAAAAGATGTATCAAAAAAAATATTCAAACTAAAGTCATTATAAAACCCGCTAAGTTTGAACAAGCACATTATGACTTATATTTGCGTTACCAAAACCATCAACATACAGGGGGTAGCATGGCAGAATTAAGTAAAGACGATTATATTAATTTTTTAGCCAGTCAATGGTGTAATACTTTATTTGTAGAATTTCATATTGGTAATGAATTAGCCGCCATCGCCGTGGTTGATTTACTAGATAATGCACTTTCTGCTGTTTATACCTTTTTTAGTCCAAAATTCTCTAAAAATAGCCTTGGCTCTTATGCCATTTTATGGCAAATTCAACATGCCAAGAATCTCAACCTTGAATTCCTTTACCTTGGATTTTGGGTAAAAGATTGTTTAAAAATGTCTTATAAAACTCAATACCAACCCTTA
>JALSLS010000219.1 GCA_026988195.1 Methylomonas sp. | reverse complement strand
ACAGATGATAGAAAATTTAAATCCTAAGCAGGCTTGGGCATTATTACAGAGTAATTTGGCGGCAGTGATGGTCGATGTGCGTACCTCAATTGAGCATTCTTTTGTTGGATGTCCTCCTGATGCTATTCATATTGCTTGGAAAGAATTTCCTGGGATGCAAACTAATGACTCTTTTGTCAGGCAAGTTGAAGAAAAAGTACATGATAAAGCGAGCCCTGTACTTTTGCTTTGTAGAAGCGGTGTACGCTCAGTTGCCGCAGCTGAAGCTTTGGAAAAAGCGGGGTTTAAGCGGCTGATTAATATCGTTGAAGGATTTGAAGGTGCATTAGATGAAAACAAGCACCGTGGAAACATAGATGGCTGGCGGTTTCATGGTCTTCCTTGGCTGCAGAGTTAAGGGGTAGGATCGTGCATATAATAACTTACCGATTTATAACGTAAGTTAATCCATACGTTCCTTAAGCTACAAAATTAAGCTATACGTAAAAAAGATTTAACTTACACTCTATACAGAAGATTGTAAAATCATCTTGAGTACTTGAATTACGTATAAAAACAAACATAAACTAAACAGTAAAATATTAAAGTGATAGAAAAATTAAGAAATATAGCAATTATTGCTCACGTTGACCACGGTAAAACAACTCTGGTTGATAAGTTATTAGAACAGTCTGGCACTTTCTCAGAGCATGAGCAATTGGGCGAGAGAATGATGGATTCTAATGATCTTGAAAAAGAACGTGGAATTACTATTCTGGCAAAGAATACTGCTATTGACTGGAATGGATATCACATTAATATTGTGGATACACCTGGGCATGCTGACTTCGGGGGTGAAGTCGAACGTGTTTTATCGATGGTGGATTCAGTTTTATTATTAGTTGACGCGGTTGATGGGCCTATGCCTCAAACACGATTTGTAACAAAAAAAGCTTTTGCTTTAGGGTTAAAGCCAATTGTTGTTATTAATAAAATAGATCGTCCTGGTGCTCGCCCTGATTGGGTGGTTGACCAAACATTTGATTTGTTTGATAACTTAGGGGCAACAGATGAGCAATTAGATTTTCCTATTATTTATGCTTCAGCAATTAATGGTTACGCAGGTTTAGAGCCCAGTGTTTCTGAGGGTGATATGACACCCCTATTTGAAACTGTGGTCGAAAAAGTAGCACCACCGGCGGTAGATATTGATGCTCCTTTCCAAATGCAGGTCATTAGTCTTGATTACAACTCTTATGTAGGTGTAATAGGTGTTGGTCGTATCCAAAGAGGTTCAGTAAAACGTAATATGCCACTCACTTTGGTTGATGTTGAGGGTAATACGCGTAATGGCCGTATGTTAAAACTCTATGGTTTTAGTGGCTTAGAAAGGGTGGAAGTTGAAACTGCTCAAGCGGGAGATATTATCGCTTTTTGTGGTATAGATAAGCTACAAATATCGGAAACACTATGTGCCCCAGATCATGTAGATGCATTGCCTGCCTTATCCATTGATGAGCCAACAGTTAGTATGACTTTTCAAGTTAATAATTCACCGTTTGCGGGTAAAGAAGGTAAATTTATTACCACCCGTCAAATCTTTGATCGGTTAGATAAAGAATTAAAGCACAATGTGGCATTGCGTGTTGAAACTACAGATGATCCTGATAAATTTAGAGTCTCTGGTCGTGGTGAATTACATCTTTCAGTTTTGATTGAAAATATGCGTAGAGAAGGCTTTGAGATGGGGGTTTCTCGTCCTGAAGTCATTATCAAAGAAATTGATGGTGTGAAGTCTGAACCTTTTGAGTATGTAACCATTGAGGTTGAAGAGGAGCACCAAGGTACTATCATGGAAAGATTAGGTGACCGTAAAGGTGACTTAAAAGATATGGTTCCAGATGGTAAGGGGCGTATTCGTTTAGAATATATTGTACCTTCTCGTGGTTTGTTGGGTTTTCAAACAGAGTTCTTAACAGCAACTTCAGGTTCGGGTCTGTACTATCATGTGTTTGATCACTATGGTCCATTAAAAGAAGGCAGTGTAGGAACACGTGTACGAGGCGTACTTGTTTCTATGTCAAAGGGTAAGGCAGTTGATTATTCGTTGTATCCATTACAAGCACGTGGAGAGCTTCTGGTGGTGAATGGCGATGAGATATATGAAGGGATGCTGGTTGGTATTCACTCACGTACTAATGATTTGGTTGTGAATCCAACTAAACCAAAGCCATTAACAAACGTGCGTGCATCAGGAACAGATGAAAGTTTAACTTGTGCGAAAATTCAGAAAATGACTTTAGAGCAAGCGCTAGAATTTATTGGTGATGATGAGTTGGTCGAAGTTACGCCAGAGTCAATCAGGCTCCGTAAAATTTTGCTGACTGAGAATGAAAGAAAGCGAGCGTCAAGAGCATAACGAGCACAATCAAAAAAGCCTCAAGATTAAAAACCTTGAGGCTTTGCTGATCGCTTATTTGCTTGGTTGGCATGATCCATCCGTGGCAACGTCCTGTTGATAAGTCCATTAAACTCCGTCTTCTGTTCAGCGACAGTGCTATTTTGCCAAATAATGGCTTAAAAGTAAGTCGGTTAATGATGAAAATTCTGTAAGGCACTAATGACTGTTTGTAATCTATTGTTTTTTCGACAGGATAATAGCTGAAGTTAAATGGCTTAGGTAACTGGCAATAAATAACCCACCCAGATTGCGCAGATTTTTTGTTTCTGCTCAAACTATCTCAAGAGGCGCATAGCCAGCTACGTAACGATTGAGATGGTTTGAGCAGGGACAAAAAAGCCAACAAGGTGGGTGGGTTATTTGTTGCTGGTTGCCTTATATCTTCCTGATTACCCATGAGCTTCTGCCATATACAGCACACCAGTTCCACGTCATACCAGCAGGGATTGCTGGTATCCAGTGTATAGGGATGTACAATCTGAATAATTAGCAGATACTTGTTTATACAATCATCCCATCCTTGGATTCTGGATCTCGGTAATCCCTGTCGAGATGACGTATATACTTCGTGCGGTCACGACTACGGTTTTCTAACCGCTGAGTTTTTGCCAATAGCTGCGTTGCTGAAACAGTTGCGTAGCTTGCTATGCGCCTGTTTCAGCGCCTTGCTACCGACAAAAATCAGCAGCTTATAAATTCCGCATCCGTGACCGCGCGAAGTATAACAGTTGAATCGGTGTTTTTATAAAATGGCTGAGACTCGTACGTAATCAGGTATATCTTTATGTTAGCTATAACTTTAGATTAGTTTTATCCTAAAATTATAGTAAAATAGCCTCAATTCAAATGTAATCAGGTTAGTGATGAGTCAGCGTACTGCAAAAGTCGAGCGAAATACGCTTGAAACACAAATTAAAATCGAAATAAATTTAGATGGCACTGGCGAAGCTAAATTCCTAACGGGTGTTCCTTTTTTAGATCATATGCTAGATCAAGTCGCTAGGCATGGTCTGATTGATATGAATATTGATGCGAAAGGTGATTTGGAAATTGATGCTCACCATACAGTAGAAGATGTTGGAATTACTTTAGGCCAAGCTTTTGCACAAGCTTTAGGTGATAAAAAAGGTATTGTTCGTTATGGTCACTCCTATGTGCCTTTAGATGAAGCCTTATCTCGTGTTGTTATTGATTTCTCAGGTAGACCAGGATTGTTCTATGAGGTGGAATATCAGCGAGGAATGATAGGTTCTTTTGATGTTGATTTATTCCGTGAATTTTTCCAAGGCTTTGTTAATCATGCAGGTGTTTCCTTGCATATAGATAACCTTAAAGGTAGAAATGCACATCATATCGCTGAAACCGTTTTTAAAGCACTAGGTAGGGCGATAAGAATGGCGATAACAGCCGACCCAAGAATGGCAGGTATTATGCCCTCTACAAAGGGATCATTATAATGGACCTTTTACCTTTTACCCTTGTTAAGTATCTATGTCATCAGTAGCCGTTATTGATTATGGAATGGGTAATCTCCACTCCATAGAAAAAGCATTACAGCATGCAAACCCTAATGTTGATGTGCAAATAGTCTCAGATTCAGATGCCATTTATCAGGCAGATCGTATTGTGTTTCCAGGTGTTGGGGCTATTAGAGACTGTATGTTAGCTTTAGATGAGTCTGGCTTATCAGCTGTTATTAAAGATGTGACGAAAACAAAACCTTTTTTAGGAATTTGTTTGGGTATGCAGGCATTAGTAACGGATAGCGAAGAAAATAATAAAACAGAATGTTTAAATGTTTTTAAGGGGCATGTTGAGCATTTCTCAAAAGATATGCTTGATAGCCAAGGTGAGCGCTTAAAAATTCCTCATATGGGATGGAATCAAGTTAAGCAAAAGCCACACCCTTTATGGGAAGGTATTCCACAAAATAGCCGTTTTTATTTTGTACATAGCTATTTTGTAAAGCCGGATAATGAGCTAGATACCATTGCATCTACTGATTATCCTCAAGGTTTTAGCAGTGCTTTAGCAAAGGATAATGTTTTTGCTGTACAGTTTCATCCAGAAAAGAGTCAGACTGTAGGACTGCAATTACTTAAGAACTTTTTGTCTTGGGATGGAAAGGTATAAAAAATAATTAATACAAAGTTCTGAGTTTGGGGTAAAAATGGGGCAGGCTTTAGCCTGCTTTAAAGGGGGATGATAGTAGGTTAAAGCTCTTCCTTTGTGTCTCAGTGACTTAGTGTGAAAATAAAAATACAGCTCATGGGTATAAACCAGGAGCTAAACTGATTTAACTATCGAGAAATAGAAAATGTTGCTAATACCTGCAATTGATTTAAAAGAAGGGAAATGTGTTCGTTTACGTCAGGGAAGAATGGAAGATAATACAGTGTTTTCTGATGACCCCGTTGCGGTTGCTGGAAAATGGGTAGAGCAAGGCGCAAGACGTATCCATTTAGTTGATTTGGATGGTGCTTTTGCAGGCAAGCCAAAAAATGCAGGTATTATTAAGGCTATTGCTGAAGCGTATCCTGACGTCCCGGTGCAAATTGGTGGAGGGATTCGTGACGAAGAAACTATTAAAGGTTATTTAGATGCGGGTGTGCAGTATGTGATTATTGGCTCAAAAGCAGTGAGTGATCCTGATTTTGTACGTGAAATGGCACAAAAATTTGCAGGGCATGTGATTGTCGGTTTAGATGCAAAAGACGGTATGGTTGCAATTGATGGCTGGGCAACCGTTTCAGATAAAAATGCAACAGAGCTAGCTAAAGAATTTGAAGCAAATGGTGTTGTTGCCATTATTTATACCGATATTGCTAGAGATGGCATGATGAAAGGTGTCAATGTAGAGGCAACCGCTAAACTGGCGCGAGCAATCAGTATTCCTGTAATCGCATCAGGTGGTATTACCAATATGGATGATATTCATGGCTTAGGCAAAGTGGCTGCTGATGGCATTATGGGAGCAATTACGGGACGTGCTATTTACGAAGGGACGCTTGATTTTGTTGAAGCTGAAAAAATCTCACATACATACCAATAAATTATGGGCTTAGCTAAACGAATTATTCCTTGCCTAGATGTGGACAATGGCCGTGTTGTCAAAGGCGTAAAGTTTGTTGATATTCGGGATGCGGGTGACCCTGTTGAAGTGGCAAGGCGCTATGACCGAGAAGGTGCCGACGAAATCACCTTTCTAGATATTACCGCAACCAGTGATAATAGAGATACTATTGTGCATGTGGTAGAGCAAGTGGCGAGTGAGGTTTTTATTCCGTTGACCGTCGGCGGTGGAATTAGAGAGCTTGATGATATTCGGCGGATGTTAAATGCTGGAGCTGATAAAGTAGGCATTAATAGTGCTGCTGTATTTCGTCCCGAGTTCGTGAGAGAAGCCGCAGGAAAGTTTGGTTCGCAATGTATCGTTGTCGCTATTGATGCTAAAAAAGTCAGTGTAGAAAATGAGCCTAATAGATGGGAGATTTTTACTCATGGAGGTCGAAAGCCAACAGGTATTGATGCTGTTGAGTGGGCTATCAAAATGGTTGATTTTGGCGCGGGTGAAATATTACTAACCAGTATGGATAGAGATGGCACACGGGTAGGGTTTGATTTGCAATTAACACGAGCAATAAGTGATGCGGTGATTGTCCCTGTTATTGCCTCAGGTGGCGTAGGGAATCTTGATCATTTAGCAGAGGGTGTGATTGAAGGTAAAGCTGATGCAGTGTTGGCGGCGAGTATATTTCATTTTGCTGAATATACTATTGAAGAAGCAAAATTAAAAATGCAATCGCGCGGTATAGAGGTGCGCTTGTAATGTCAGAGTCTTGGTTAGATGAAGTTCAGTGGACGGCAGAAGGTTTAGTGCCTGTTATTGCTCAAATGGCAGATTCAGGTCGCGTTGTAATGTTTGCCTGGATGAATCGAGAGTCTTTAAAATTGACCGTTGAAAAAGGCTATGCTGTTTACTGGTCTCGTTCTCGTCAGCGTCTATGGCGTAAAGGCGAAGAGTCAGGTAATCAGCAAAAAGTAATTGATATTCAGCTTGACTGTGATGAGGATGTTATTTTGCTTAAAGTTGAACAACAAGGTGGGGTTGCTTGTCATACTGGCAGAGAAAGTTGTTTTTATCGAAGTTTGATTGATGGACAATGGCAAACAAAAGAGGCTGTTTTAAAAGATCCCCAGGACATGTATAAAAAATAGTTCACGCAAAGACACAAAGGCATGAAGAAGAGCAGAAGCTAAGTACAGTTGAAGCTCTTACCATTGTGCCTCAGTGGCTCTGTGTGATAAGTTATTGTATAACATAGGTTTAGTGTGAAAAATGAGTGATATTTTACAGCAGTTAGCAGATATTTTAGAGCAGCGAAAGCAAGAGCCGGCGGATAAATCTTATGTGGCAAGTTTATATGCAAAAGGTTTGGATCATATTCTTAAAAAAATTGGCGAAGAAGCGACTGAAACAGTGATTGCTGCAAAAGGCGGTGATAAAGAGCAAATTATTTATGAAACGGCTGACTTATGGTTTCATTCGATGGTTATGCTAGCTGATCAAGGTCTAGGTCCCGAGGATGTATTAAAAGAGCTGCAGCGTCGGTTTGGTTTGTCAGGTCTAGAAGAAAAAGCACAGCGCAGTAAATAGCTTAAAATAAACTAAGGTTGGAGTAAGATATGGGTATTAGTGTAACTCAGTTGTTGATTATTTTAGTGATAGTCGTGGTATTGTTTGGAACTAAACGCCTGCGTAATTTAGGTGGCGATTTAGGCGGAGCTATTAAAGGGTTTAAATCAGCAATCAAGGATGGTAGTGAAGGTAAAAAGCTTGCTGATGAAGAGAGTGATACGATTGACAGCGAAGTAAGTTCTAAACAGCAAGAAAAATCAGAATAAATCTATGTTTGATGTTGGTTTTTGGGAATTGTGTTTGGTCGGGCTGGTTAGTTTGTTGGTGATTGGACCGGAAAAACTGCCTGCAGCTGCAAGAGTGGCAGGTTTTTGGGTTGGAAAGACTCGGAATATGGTTGCTTCAGTCAAGGCTGAAATTAAAGAAGAGTTGCAAGCTGAAGAAATGCGACAAATATTTAAAGAGCAATCAGGTATCGAAGAATTTAAAAATATCATTGAAGAAGGCTCTAATGCAGTTGATGAGATCTCCTCATCAATAAAATCATTACCTGAAGACCTAAATAAAACCGATGAGTCAAAATGATCCTACAACTGATGAGCAGCCCTTTGTTAGCCATTTAGTTGAACTAAGTAACCGATTAAAGCGGGTTGTTGCCTTTGTTTTTGTTGTGTTTCTCTGTGCTGCGCCGTTTGCAAATGATATCTATACCTTTTTATCTGGCCCTTTATTGATGCATATGCCGGAAAACAGTACCATGATAGCCACAGACGTGGCCTCTCCATTTTTCACCCCCTTTAAGTTGGCTTTAGTTGCCTCAATTTTTGCATCTGTCCCCGTCATTCTTTACCATTTTTGGGCGTTTGTTGCGCCTGGGCTTTATAGTCATGAAAAACGGATGATTCTTCCCTTGATAGTCGCTAGTACAGGGTTATTTTATATGGGGGTGGCATTTGCATATTTCGTGGTTTTTCCCTTAGTTTTTGGATTTTTAACCGCAGCCGCTCCAGAAGGTGTTGCTGTTATGACTGATATTACTAAATACCTAGACTTTGTTCTTACTTTGTTTTTTGCCTTTGGCTTGTCGTTTGAAGTACCTATTTTTACCATTGTATTGGTTTGGACAGGGATTGCAACGCCACAAAGCTTGGCTGAAAAGCGACCCTATGTGATTGTAGGGGCTTTTATTTTTGGAATGTTCCTAACCCCGCCAGATGCTATTTCTCAGACCTTATTGGCAGTTCCTATCTGGTTGTTATTTGAAGCTGGACTACTGTTTTCTCGTTTATTTGTGCGCAAGAATGAAGCATAGATTGTGAATAAAAAAGTATTGATTACGGGGTCAGCAAAACGGATAGGTGCTCAGTGTGCAAGGATGTTGCATGCTGATGGCTGTGATCTTTTTTTGCACTATAGGTCTTCAAAACAGCAAGTGCTTCAGCTTTATGATGAATTAAATGCGATAAGGCCGGGTTCAGCCAAAATAATACAAGCTGATTTATTAAATATGGCTGAGCTTTCACTTATGGCGAAGGAAGTTAAGTCTGTGTGGGGGCAGTTGGATGTCTTAATTAATAATGCATCTGAATTTTATCCTCGACAAGTGCAAAAGGTGACAGAGCAAGAGTGGGATGAATTGTTAGGGAGTAATTTAAAAGCTCCCTTTT
Organism: Methylomonas sp.; assembly: GCA_026988195.1. Lineage (GTDB taxonomy): Bacteria > Pseudomonadota > Gammaproteobacteria > Methylococcales > Methylomonadaceae > QPIN01. Next base: position 9,210 of record JALSLS010000219.1, on the reverse strand, counting down.
TTTTGGCGCAAAAATTTTCAGGGTTACTTTCTGAGAATAAAGGCTGTATTGTTAATATTATAGATATACATGCTGAGCGAGGCCTCAAAGGTTACCCTGTTTATAGTATTGCGAAAGCTGGTTTAGCAGCAATGACTAAGGTTCTAGCTAAGGAGCTAGGGCCTGAAATAAGAGTTAATGGGGTATCTCCAGGAGCTATATTGTGGCCAGAGAATCAGATGCTGGAAGCAGAAAAAGCCGAAATATTACAAAGAGTTGCTTTAAGGCGGTCGGGAGAGCCTGATGATATAGCAAAGGCAGTTAGCTTCTTGGTGTTTGGCGCTAATTATGTAACAGGGCAGATTATTTCAGTTGATGGTGGGCGTACTTTGTTTTGTTAAATAAAGTTTATAGAGTGTTTGATACAAGTCTTTGTTGTTTTAGTGAGATTTTGTCGTATTCATTCCATAATTGTGTATAACTTTTCTTGCTGACAGGGTGAAATAAATGACCCGCAATTTCGGCTAATGGTTCTAGTACAAAAGCATATTTTTCAATTTCATCTCGTGGAATTTGTAAACGACCGTCACTAATAATAAAGTCACCATAAAGGACTAGATCTAAATCTAAAGTTCTTGCTGCATACTTTCTACTATCTCGGGTGCGTCCGTGATCCAGTTCTATTTGCCGGAGTATTTTGGCTACAGATTTTGCCTCTAAATCTGAACTGAACTGAACAATTAAGTTGATAAAGTCATCGCCTTCAAAGCCGACTGCTTCGGTCTCATAAAGACTTGAAAGCGTTATGGAGCCAAATTGTTTTTGCAGGGCTACAATGCTAGATGGAATATGGATGTCGGTATCAATATTGCTACCAATGCTAATAAAACCGATAGGCATGGGCTACTTCTCCCCTCTTTCAATGATGATGCCAACATCTTTTGCTCGGCTGATCGCGCCGCGTTTATTTAAAGTGATCTTGACCCAAGGTGTGTTGAATTCGGTTAATAGTAAGTTGGCAAGCTCTCCAATTAACTTTTCAACTAAATAGAATTCGCTTTTTTCGACAAAAGATACAATGCGTTCGGAAACCGTTTTGTAGTCAAGTGTGTATTGAATGTCGTCTGTTTCGGCTGCTTTTCTAGTGTCAAAAGCCATTTCAATATCAAAGACAAGGGTTTGCTTGGTTTCTCTTTCCCAATCATAGATGCCTATGATTGTTGTTGCTTCAAGTCCGCCTAAAAAAATGATGTCCATCTAAAGTTCCAGTTAAAATAGTTTGTTGAAATGTATTATACTTCACGCAGTAAGAGAGCTGGAAATAAATAATCATCCAATACTGGGCAAAAATACCAGCAAGGCTGGATGATTATTTGTTTCTATCTTCCTAATGATTGATAGTAACAAAATAAGGCAAGATTGTGAGTATGTCAGGGGAAGTATTTTAGTTGTGTGGGAATTATGAAGAGAGAGTGTAATGATTGAATGGTTATTAGTGCCTGCGGCTTATTTGATTGGATCAGTATCAAGTGCAATTATTGTCTGTCACTTGATGGGGCTTGATGATCCGCGGGAGCATGGGTCAGGAAACCCAGGTGCAACCAATGTAATGCGGATTGGAGGTAAAAAGGCGGCTGCCATTACATTACTGGGGGATGCTCTAAAAGGGTTGCTTCCTGTTTTGATAGCAAAGGCAATGGAGGTGGATTCAATGATATTGGCTGCTGTTGTTTTGGCTGCTTTTATTGGGCATTTGTACCCCATTTTTTTTGGTTTTAAGGGGGGTAAAGGGGTGGCAACAACTTTTGGTGTTACTCTGGGGGTTGATTTTATACTTGGTTTGGTCGTTTCCAGTACCTGGTTTATTGTTTATAAAATAAGTAAAATCTCTTCATTATCTGCCTTGGTTGCTGCTGTATTAACGCCTGGATATGTTTGGTTTATAGTGGGTGATATTTATTTGGTGGCTGTCTTTTTGTTAATTTCGATTATTTTGCTGTGGCGACATAAAAGTAATATTCAAAGGTTGATTGCTGGCGAGGAAAGTTAATAATGTAAGGTGGTTCGCAATAAATAACCCCTTAAAATAGCTCCCACTCTATGCGTCACTGCCATTAAGTTAAGCAATTTTCTGTAGGATGTGCTGACGATAGGAAGCGCATCAGCTGTAAACGATGCTCTTGCGTGTTTCTTGGCGACGGAGCGAGGGGAAAATGAGGGTGATTTATTTGTTACTGACTCGCTAAGCTCATTAAACTATCAATTGGCCAGCGGGGTTTGCAGTTGATTTCAAGGTTTTCTGTTTGTCCAGCGAGTAGTCTTTGGCAGCCTGCGTAGGCGATCATTGCGCCATTGTCGGTACAAAATTCAAGTCTAGGAAAAAATAGCGTGGCCTGCTGTTTTTTTGTCATTTTAAGTAATTCCGATCGAATTTTGGTGTTGGCGCTAACGCCTCCAGCAATCACTAAAGTTTTTAGTCCTGTCTGTTGCAATGCTCTTTTGCATTTTATACTCAGTGTTTCGGCTGTGGCTTTTTGAAAAGCATAGGCAACATCTGCTTTGTCTTGATCAGTTTTTTCAGTGCTATTAATAGTATTCATGGTGAAGGTTTTTAAGCCGCTGAAACTAAAGTCAAGCCCAGGTCTATTGGTCATTGGGCGAGGGAATTTAAAGCGGTCTACACCTTGCTCTGCTAATTTTGAAACCTTGGGTCCACCAGGATAACCAAGCCCAAGCATTTTTGCTGTTTTATCAAAAGCCTCACCTGCCGCATCATCTAAAGACTCTCCAAGTTGGGTGTATTGGCCAATGCCATCTACCTGAATCAGTAAGGTGTGGCCACCTGAAACTAACAAAGCAATAAAAGGAAAGGGTGGTGGGTTTTCTTCCAGCATGGGGGCAAGTAAGTGTCCTTCCATATGATGTACAGCAATAGCGGGTATTTGCCATGCCCATGCCAAGCTTTTTGCCGTAGAGGCTCCTACTAATAAGGCTCCCATAAGTCCCGGCCCTGCAGTATAGGCAATGCCAGCAATATCTTGCTGAGTCAGGTGACTTTCTTTTAAGGTTTTTTTGATTAAAGGAACTAGCTTTCGAATATGGTCACGTGATGCCAGTTCAGGAACAACCCCACCATATTCGTTGTGCATTTCAACTTGGCTATACAGATTGTGCTGAATTAAGCCTTTTGTTGAGTGGTAAATAGCGACTGCAGTCTCGTCGCAAGAAGATTCTATGCCTAAAATGTACATTGTTTTTGATTAAATCAAATTTATGGGTATAATTGAGAGTTCTTTCTGGGTCTAGTGTAGATAATAGAAATTATCACCCAACCCATAAAACCGTATTTTAACATAATCAGGTCATTATAATGCCATCAGTAAAAGTAAGAGAAAACGAGCCATTTGATATCGCGATCCGTCGTTTTAAGCGTTCATGTGAGAAGGCGGGGGTTTTATCAGAAGTGCGTAGCCGTGAGTTTTATGAAAAACCAACTGCAGAACGTAAACGTAAAGGTGCTGCAGCCGTTAAACGTCATTTGAAAAAATTAGCACGTGAGCGTTATGCTTTAAAAAACCTTCGTCGTGGACGTCCACAACTTTAATTAAGGCTTGCTATGAGTTTATTAAAGGATCGTATCAAGGATGATATGAAGCTGGCTATGAGAGCCAAAAACAAGGAGCGTTTAAAAATAATTCGTATGATCCTAGCTGCTATAAAGCAGATTGAGGTTGATGAACGAGTGGAGCTTGATGATGAGCGAATTATTGTCACTTTAGATAAAATGCTTAAGCAGCGGCGAGAGTCGATTAGGCAGTTTAATGAGGCTGGGCGAACTGATTTGACTGAGATTGAAGAAGTTGAAATTTTGGTTATCCAAGATTTCTTGCCAAAAGCGCTCACTCAGGAAGAAATTGAAGCAATGGTTGTTGAGGCTGTGTCTAAGACTTCTGCCGAGTCTATTAAAGATATGGGGAAAGTGATGGGGATATTGCGACCTCAAATGTTAGGGCGTGCTGATATGTCTGTTGTAAGCTCAGTGATTAAGGCTAAGCTTGGCGCTTAAGTGATTAAAACTGAGTAGTGGGGCTGGGTATGTCTGGCAGAATTCCGCGAGAGTTTATTGACGATCTTTTGGTAAGAGTTGATATTGTTGATCTGATCGATTCGCATGTTCCTCTAAAAAAGGCTGGGAGTAGTTATGTTGCTCGTTGTCCCTTTCATTCTGAAAAATCACCGAGTTTTTCCGTCAATCGAAAAAAACAGTTCTATCATTGCTTTGGCTGTGGGGCTGGAGGAAATGCTATCAGTTTTTTGATGGCGTTCAATCACTTGGACTTTGTTGAAGCAATAGAGGATCTTGCTGGCTTTGTTGGGATCGAGGTGCCTAGAGAGGCGGTGGAATATCGACAGCAGAAGCAAGATTATAGTGCGCTATATTCAATTTTAGAGCAGGCGGCAGTTTTTTATGTTGAGCAGTTAAGAAATAACCCAGAGGGTGTTGCTGCCGTTGAATACCTAAAACGCAGAGGCTTGAGTGGGGATATAGCGAGAGAGTTCTCCTTGGGTTATGCTCCTAATGAATGGGATTCGCTAGCGTCACGGTTTGAGCATAAATTGTTGGTGGATGCTGGATTGCTCATCAGTAAAGATGATGGTGGTGGGTATGATCGGTTTAGGGGGCGGTTGATGTTCCCTATAAGAGATAAGCGAAAGCGTATTATAGGGTTTGGAGCTCGGGTTCTGGATGATTCTTTGCCAAAATATTTAAATTCCCCAGAAACCAGTGTATTTTCTAAAGGCAGGGAGCTTTATGGATTAAGCGAGCTTTTAGAGAAGGACTCTAAGCCAAAAAGGATTTTGATAGTCGAAGGGTATATGGATGTTCTTGCTCTTGCTCAGTTTGGCATTTTTTATTCTGTTGCTGCTTTGGGGACGGCGACCTCAAAGATTCATTTAGATTTATTATTTCGATTTACTTCAGAGATAATCTTCTGTTTTGATGGGGACGCTGCTGGGAAAAAGGCCGCGTGGAAAGCTGTTCAAGAGGCTTTTCCAAGCTTAAAAGATGGCAGGCAAGTGCGTATTATATTTCTACCAGAGGGGTATGATCCAGACTCATTGATTAGAGAGCAAGGTATTGCGGGCTTTGAAGAGCAGATAGAAGGTGCTGAAGCTTTGTCTGATTATTTTTTTGGCTATTTGAGTCGAGATATTAATCTTGATACGGTTGAGGGGCAGTCGGCGTTAATGTCTAATGCTAGGCCGTATATAGAAAAGATACCAGCCGGATTTTTTCGAGAAATGATGTTTGGTCGGTTGTCTGGAGAGGGTGTGGGAGGTGCTCTGGATATTTCGAAAAAGCCTGCTATGCTTAATGAAAGTTTGATCCCGCGGCAGATGATTTCTAAGGGAAAGAAGTCGAAAGCATCTCCTGTGCGAATTGTTGTTGCACATTTATTGCAGAGTCCGCAGTTGATTGATGTTTTTGAACAGAGGGAGTTAGATTTGTCGACAATGTCATTTCCAGGTTTGGATGTGTTGAAGGATGTATTGTTGGCTATTGAGGAAATTAAACCTAGTAGTTCTGCTGTTTTGATGGAATATTTTAGGGGGACAGCAAATGAGAAGGTGGTTAATACACTGATTAATTGGGATTTTTTTATTCTAAGTAAGGGAGTGGAGGCTGAGTTTTTAGGAGCTGTTGATTTGATGTTGTTGCAAGCGGAAGAAAGTCAGCTTAATGAGTTGCTAACAAGGGAAAGGGAAAGTGGCTTGGATCAGGAAGAAAGGAAGTTGCTAGGAAAAATGTTGGTAAAAAGAATATAGCTTGGCTGGATTGTATTTTTGGTGGTATAATTTCCTGTTCAGTTGAACTGGCTATTTAATGCATTTTGTGGGCGTAGAATGAATCAAGAACAACAACAATCTCAAATTAAACAATTAATAGCAAAAGGTAAAGCGCAAGGCTATTTGACTTACGCGGAAGTAAATGACCATTTGCCAAGTGATATTGTTGACCCTGAGCAAATTGAAGATATCATTAGTATGATCTCTGATATGGGTATTCAAGTGCATGAGGTTGCGCCTGATGCAGATTCATTATTGACTTCTGATACGGCGGTTACTTCAGATGATGATGATGCCGCTGCGGAAGTGGCTGCGCTTGCATCTGTTGACAGTGAGTTTGGTCGTACTACAGATCCAGTGCGGATGTATATGCGTGAAATGGGTTCTGTTGAGTTGTTGACTCGACAAGAAGAGTTAAGCATTGCAAAAAGAATAGAGTTTGGGCAACGTCAAATTATTCAGGCGCTTGCTCGATCAAAAGGTGTAGTTGAATCGTTTATTGCTTCTTTTGAGTCTATTGTGGATGAAGAATCTACCGTACGGTTAAATGATTTACTTTCTGATTTAGTTGATTTAAATGAGCCAGAATTTGACCCTAAGGCGGTAGCTGCGGCAGCTGCGGCAGCGAAAGAAGATGATGAGGAAGAGGTTAAAGGAGTAACCTATGAAGAGGTTAGGGAAAAGGTTGAGTCGCTTAAAAAAGCGTTAAAAACAGCAACAGATACCGTCTCAAAGCATGGGTATAGTGCGGATAAGTCTGTAGCAGCATTGGATGAGTTAGCGCTTGTTTTTACTGAATTTAAATGGACGCCGCCTTACATGAAAAAAATGCTGGCCATGTTTAAACCAGTGGTTGCCGGTGTTAGAAGTAAAGAAAAAATCATTTTAGATATTTGCGTTAGAAAAGCTAAAATGCCACGAAAAGAATTTATCGGAAGCTTTATTTCAAATGAAGTGGACAGTACGTGGTTGGATCCGTATCTAGATGGGCATAGCTTCTCTGAAGTGTTAAAAAATAATGAGGCCGAAATTCGCAGAGCTCAGAAAGAGTTGGCGGAAATAGAAAAAGCAGAGGGCCTGCATATTGTTGATTTGAAAGATATTCATCGTCGATTGTCGGTGGGTGAAGCAAAAGCAAGAAGAGCAAAGAAAGAGATGATTGAGGCTAATTTAAGGCTGGTTATTTCTATTGCTAAAAAATATACAAACCGTGGATTACAGTTTTTAGATTTAATTCAAGAAGGAAATATTGGGTTAATGAAAGCTGTTGATAAATTTGAATACCGTCGAGGGTATAAGTTTTCAACTTATGCAACCTGGTGGATTAGACAGGCTATAACGCGATCAATTGCTGATCAGGCAAGAACAATTCGTATTCCTGTTCACATGATTGAAACGATTAATAAGCTTAATCGGGTTTCAAGGCAAATTTTGCAAGAAAAAGGAAGAGAAGCAACACCAGAAGAGCTATCTGAGCGTATGGAAATGCCCGAAGATAAGGTTCGTAAGGTATTAAAAATTGCTAAAGAGCCTATTTCAATGGAAACACCGATTGGTGATGATGAAGATTCACATTTAGGCGATTTTATTGAAGATGGGAAGGTTCTTTCTCCAGTAGAATCTGCTACAATTGCGGGGCTTTGTGAATCTACTCAAAATGTATTGAGTGGATTGACGGCCAGAGAAGCTAAAGTTTTACGTATGCGTTTTGGTATTAATATGAATACAGACCATACATTAGAAGAGGTTGGTAAGCAGTTTGATGTGACGCGTGAGCGGATTCGCCAGATTGAAGCCAAAGCACTAAGAAAATTAAGACACCCATCAAGGTCAGAGCAATTACGTTGTTTTCTTGATGGTGAAAACTAAAACGTTTTCGGGCCCTTAGCTCAGTTGGTTAGAGCATCCGACTCATAATCGGCAGGTCCCCAGTTCGAGTCTGGGAGGGCCCACCATAATAATAGAGAGGCCGCACACAGCGGCCTTTTTTGTTTTTGTAGATAGTAATAATGGTATGACTAGTCGTCAGGCTAATGTGTTGATTTATAGGAGATTGTAGTGAGTAATAATTATATTTTTACATCAGAATCTGTATCAGAAGGTCACCCAGATAAGGTTGCTGATCAAATTTCAGATGCGGTCGTTGATGCTTTGTTAGCACAAGATCCTAAGTCAAGAATTGCATGTGAAACGATGGTTAAAACAGGCATGGTTATTTTAGCCGGTGAAATAACAACGGATGCGTGGGTCGATACTGAAGAGCTTGTCCGAGATGTTGTTTGTGAGATTGGTTATGATAATGGTGATGTAGGGTTTGATGGTAAAACCTGTGCTGTACTTAATGCAATTGGCAAGCAGTCTAGTGATATTGCTATGGGCGTAGATGATAGTGATGATCATGAGCAAGGTGCGGGCGATCAAGGTTTAATGTTTGGTTACGCAAGTAATGAAACAGATGTACTAATGCCAGCACCCATTACATTCTCTCATCGATTAGTTAAACGTCATGCTGAGATTCGTAAAAATAAAACCTTGTCGTGGTTGCGTCCTGATGCCAAAAGTCAGATAACATTTCGTTATGAAAACCATAAACCAGTCGCCATTGATGCCGTTGTTTTATCAACGCAGCATTCACCAGAAGTGGGTGGAAAAGAATTGCAAGAAGCGGTCATGGATGAAATTATCTTGCCGACTTTACCTAAAGAGTGGCTACATGCTGATACTAAGTATTTTATAAATCCAACAGGCCAGTTTATTATTGGTGGGCCGGTAGGTGACTGTGGTTTAACGGGTCGTAAAATTATTGTCGATACTTATGGCGGTATGGCTCGGCATGGTGGGGGTGCTTTTTCTGGAAAAGATCCATCAAAGGTTGATAGGTCAGCCGCTTATATGGCCAGATATGTTGCTAAAAATGTTGTTGCAGCCGGCCTTGCAGATCGATGCGAAGTTCAACTGTCTTATGCTATTGGAGTTGCAGAACCTACTTCAGTTGCAATTGAAACTTTTGGTACTGGAAAAATTGCTGAAGATAGATTAGAAACTATTGTTCGAGAGCTTTTTGACTTAAGACCAAAAGGCTTAATTGCTCAGTTAGATTTATTAAGACCTATTTACCGTAAAACTGCAGCATATGGACATTTTGGTCGAACTGAAGATTCCTTTACTTGGGAAAAAACAGATAAAGTTGATGCACTAAAAAGTGCTGCCGGTCTTTAGGCAACCAGCAACAAATAACCCACCCACCTTACTGACTTTTTTATCCCTGCTCAAACCATCTCAATCGTTACGAAGCACACGGATGTGCAAGTGTCGCTCGAAGCAGGATGCTGGTTGCGACCGTAGCTGGCTATGCGCCTCTTGAGATAGTTTGAGCAGAAA
>JALSLS010000218.1 GCA_026988195.1 Methylomonas sp. | reverse complement strand
CATGACCAAGGACTTCCGGTTTTAAAATACAAAGGGTTTGGCCAAGCTGTAAATATTACCTTAGGCTTACCCATTATTCGCACCTCTGTTGACCATGGAACAGCGCTTGACCTTGCCGGCACAGGTAAAGCCAATTTAGGTAGCCTAAAGTTTGCAATTAAAACCGCGGTTGAAATGGTTGAATCTAATAATACAGTACACCCAACCTTAGGCAACTGGCAATAAATAACCCAACAAAATGCAGACTAAAATCCCCCCTTCCTTGCTATAATATCTCTGATGAGCACACAACAATCAACACATAAAGCCCGTAAACGTTTTGGTCAGAACTTTCTTCAAGATCACAATGTTATCTACAATATTTTATCTAATATCCAGGCCAATAAAGATGAGCATTGGGTGGAGATAGGTCCAGGGCTTGGAGCAATAACCGAGCCTTTATTAAAACAAAAGGTAATATTAGATGTTGTTGAACTAGACAGGGATCTGGTTAAGGTGCTGACTGAGCGCTTTAATCACCTTGATAACTTTACTATTCATAGTGCTGATGCCCTGCGTTTTGATTTTTCTGCATTAGCTAAAAATGATGAGAAATTACGCATTATTGGTAATTTACCCTATAACATTTCAACGCCCTTGCTATTTCATTTACTGAATAGCACAAACTGTATTGAAGATATGCATTTTATGCTGCAAAAGGAAGTTGTTGATCGCATGTGCGCTGACCCTGGCACTAAAAAATATGGCCGACTCAGTGTCATGATTCAATATTATTGTGAAACTGAGCTGGTTTTTGATGTCCCTCCAGAAAGTTTTGACCCGATCCCAAAGGTTATGTCATCAATAGTCAGGCTTTCTCCCTATCAAAAGCCCCCTGTTGAAGTTAAAAGTGTCAAAGACTTAAATACAGTTGTGACAACTGCATTTTCTCAGCGCCGAAAAACGCTCAGAAACTCGCTTAAAAAGTTATTTACGGAAGAGCAACTTGTAGCTTTAGATATTAACCCTACGCTACGAGCCGAATCTATTTCATTAGCAGAGTTTGCTCGATTAAGCTTTTTATTAGAACAATAAACCGCGACAAAATGTCACGCGTCGATTTGCCACATTCCCAAGAGAATTGCTAATAGGTAAAATAGTCACAACTTAAATGCTTCCCCAACAAGGGACTCATTATAGCTTTTCCTAAAAATACTACTTCAATGCGGCTTACAAGCCGCATTTTTTTTGCCTAAAATTTACTAAAATCCCCCTTCAAAAACTGTTTTTTAATTTATTTTATTATCACTCACACAACACCTCTAAATTTAGCTATGATGACAATATAGTTTGATAAAAAGGATAAGATAATGACTACAATTACTGACCCAAAAATTGGCAGCTGGTATAAAGATGTTGAAAATAACTTGACCTTTAAAGTGGTTGCCATAGAAGAACAGGATGCTACCATTGAAGTTCAATATATTAATGGTGATATTGGAGAGTATGATAACGACTCTTGGTACAACTCGACCTTCGACTATGTTGAAGCGCCCGAAGACTGGAGCGCAGCTTATGATGGGGTTGAATCCGATGACTTAGGCTACTCCGACAATGATACGCATTTAAAACCTGACCAAGAAGGTTTTAATATTTCTGATGTACTTGATGAGTAAGGTTTGCTTGAATGAAGATGACACCGCAACAATTCTTGGACTGGGAGTCTAAAAGCATCACCCTGCTTGCCATGTCAGGTGCAGGAAAAACGACGTTAGCAAACAAACTCCCTAAAGATAAATGGTTCCATTACTCCGCTGACTATAGAATTGGCACTAAATATTTAGGCGAACCTATTTTAGATAATATTAAACGTCAGGCAATGGATGTTCCTTTTCTAAAGAAACTATTACTTTCTGACTCTATTTATATACATAATAATATTACCTTCGATAACCTAGCCCCTGTTTCTAGCTTTTTAGGAAAACTAGGTGACCCTGCTATGGATGGCTTATCGATAAAGGAATTTAAACGTCGGCAGGTATTACATCATCAAGCTGAAATAGCTGCACTCAATGACGTTCCTGAGTTTATTCATAAAGCTGAAGACATTTATGGTTATAAACATTTTTTAAATGATGCAGGTGGCAGTGTTTGTGAATTAGATAACCAACAAGTTTTAAATAATCTTGCAGAGCACACCCTGATTATTTATATAAAAACGCCTAAATCATTAGAAAAAACGATTATCGCTAGAGCAAAAACAGACCCTAAGCCTCTTTACTACAGGGAATCTTTTTTAGATGAAAAATTAGCCGAATTTATGGCTTTAAATAATTATAATGACCCCGACTTAATTCCCCCTGATGACTTTGTCAGCTGGGTATTCCCTGAATTATACAAATCAAGACTTCCAAGATACCAAGCCATTGCAGATCAATACGGCTACACTATTGATGCAGAGGAGATGGCTAAAGTCTCCGGTGAAGAAGGCTTTATTCAGTTGATTGCCGATGCCATCCGCAAAAAAGGAAATAATTAAGCATGCCTTTAGTTGCTCACACAAACTTACCTACCTTTCAGCGCTTGCTTGAGGAAGGTGAAGATATTCTTAATACTAGCCGAGCGAGCCATCAACATATTCGAGAGTTGCATATCGGTTTACTCAACATTATGCCAGATGCTGCACTTGAAGCGACAGAGCGGCAATTTTTTCGTTTAGTAGGAGCCTGCAACCAGATAGCCCAGTTTCATGTTCATCCATTTACCATTGATGGCATAGAAAGAGGCTCGGAGGCACAATCTCATATTGCTCAATATTAT
>JALSLS010000217.1 GCA_026988195.1 Methylomonas sp. | reverse complement strand
TTTTAAATAGCCCTAATTCAACTATCACCGAGATATTCAAAGCTTTCAATGAATACAGAATTCTTTGCGCGCTACGCCGAGGCTTAAACGGAAGCACCACATTAAGCACACGCATAGAAACATCATTAGCTAAAAAAGGCTTAATTAGGCAGCGAGCGAGTTTTGGTCAAGTACAAACACAAAATTGGTACCACGGTCGTCCCGTAATGATTACCCAAAACAGTTACAGCAAAGGTTTATTTAATGGCGATACAGGCATCACACTAACTCGAAACAGTGAGACGAAAGTGTATTTTCCGAGCAGTGAAGAAGGGGAGTTCAAAAGCTATGCTCCCGTAAGACTACCCGCCCATGAGACCACATGGGCAATGACCATTCACAAAAGCCAAGGCTCAGAATTTAATCAAGTGTTATTAGTACTGCCACACGAAGTTATGCCTCTACTCACCAGACAATTGATCTATACAGGAATAACACGCGCAAAAGAGCAGGTGAATATCGTGGCAAGTGACGCGGTTTTAAATGCTGGGGTTAAGACGGAGAAGGTGAAAGCCACAAGAATAGGGGATATGTTGTAGAAACCCGCTAGGAAATCCTAGTTAGATGCAATACGTGTTCCATCTCAATCGCTAATAAAAAATCACGTTCAGTAATCCCGTTAGCCTCATGCGTGGTTAAATCAATCACTACTTTATTGTAAACATTGCACCACTCAGGATGGTGATTGTGTAACTCTGCAATGACAGAAGCTTGGGTCATAAAACTAAAAGCTTCAACAAAGTTCTTAAATTGGAATTCTCTATGGAGTTTATTTTCTTTAAGAATCCAGTCTGTATATTGCATTAAAAACGTTTGGGTTTCTTCTTTGCTAGCTGGTGATATTGGCATTTCTTAATCTCCTTGTTGAAACATAGATATTTAAAACAAGCCCTAATAATACTAAAAAAGCCGCATGCAACTTCCACGCAGGCATAGACTAATCTAGCATGAAATAAGAAGCCGCAATGCCGAGACAGATACAAGGCAATGCTCAAGGCATAACGGTTGCTGCGCTGTATCTGCTGAGTAGGAAATTCCATAAACCATAGCCGATAAGTGTGTTACCAATGGTTTGCTATAGCACGACAAATGCCCTGGTCATGCTGGCAGATTGTAATGCGCTCCAACCTTCACAATAGAATGCCATTGCGGCTAACACGGGTACGGCAAAGAGTAAAAGGCTATAAAAATAATAGTTCTAGATAGCTACTTTAAAGCTAGATAAAGATAACTAAAAGGGTGCTAGTCATTACTTTTTTCGGTAAGTTTTTTAGATACTCGAGTTTGAACGAAAGTCCATACTACAATAATAAAAATAACAATCCAAAGCGAATAGCCTAGAAAATAGTCCCACAGACTAATGGTGTATTTTGGCAATGGCTTAGGGAGTTGCTGTGCGTTTTGTAGTTTTTTTATTAGTTCTTCTTCAAGCGGATAATAGCCTTTTTTGGGGTCATCAACCACAGCTAGAACATAGCCTTTATCGGACAAATAAACGCCTAGAAATATAAATTTGCTGATTGTTCTATTGGCTAGGTATAGCTTTTCCCCCTTAGGGCCTGGCATATCAATATCTTGTAACTTATGTAGGCTTTCGGAGTCACCAAAGCGAAAGCCACTTTTAGCATGTGCGACTTGGCTCATAAATAGTATTGAAAACATTGCTAGGCTGGCTACTACTCTTCTTAGATTAATTGTTTTTAAATTAGTCATAAAGTATCTTTTCTCATAGAGATTATAAGTGATGAGCCTCTTATCTGCCGATAGGTCCACCACTATGACGGTGTGCTTTGCCTTGTGCGGGTAGTTTATGTGAGTGCCTACGACTACCGTGCACATGACTGTTACTTGAGTGCGTATTCCCTGTGTTTTTAGTAGTATTCTCTCTTGCTGCTTTAAGCTTCATTTGCTTGATGACTTCTCTAAGAAATTGATTAGATCTAGCACGATTTCCCTGTTGTGCAAGCTTCCAGTATGCGCTAAAAACAAATTCGCGTGTGCGTTTGGGTTGAGCAAAAAGTTGCTTTCTAAGTTCGGTTGTTAATAGCCGATCATAGCGAATAAGGTGTGCTCCACTTTCAGCATCATCACTTAACTTGTTTTTTGCGATTATTTGTTCTTTCTCCCAAGTTTTGACCTTAGATCCATTTTTTTTATAAAAAAGCTTTTTCAAATATTCTTTAGTAGCATCAGAGTAAGACCTATCTTCCTTCTTAGCAGATACAGGGTTTTTAACTGCAAACCAGTCACCATAATCATCTGTTGAAAAATAAACCTCATAAGGAATATTGCTTCTAAAAGGAACTCTCCCGCTCAAAGCCATAGGCATAACAGGAGTTGGCTTTTTCTCGTTGAATCTATTGGCTCTTCGTAACTTATCTTTATATATATCATATTCAAATGGGTTTATTTTGTAAGCAGAACTTAAATCACAAGCCCCTCGGATTGAAAATTTCACCTTGAATTCACTGTTAATATAATTCCCCGATCTTTCATAGTAATTGCTTGATGCTCTGCCTATTTTAAGGAGGTTTATTTTTTTTACACTGATATTGTTGCACTTAACATCATCATTACCGTAGGCATCTCCATCTATACCTGCAAAAATGGTTGTTTTAGATTCTAATAGCATCTTTTTTATCAGTTTTTTTATCTGTCCAGATGATGGTTTTGCAAGAGGTGCCGCAGAAGCAATAGACAGATTTAAGATAATGAATATTGCGATATAAATCGTCTTTTTAATGTTTAAATTAATCATAATAAATAGAGTAA
>JALSLS010000216.1 GCA_026988195.1 Methylomonas sp. | reverse complement strand
GGAAATCTGAAACAGAACAACTATCAAAAATGTTATATGCCCTTATAAAATCAAGAAGCTCTTGATCTTTTTACCTTGAACCTTTTACCTAAAATTTTTAAAGGAAAAATTTTCTCATGTCACACCAGTCAGATCTTATTAGTAGCGATATAGATGCGTATTTAGCACAACACGAACGTAAAGAATTATTACGTTTTTTAACCTGCGGTAATGTTGATGATGGCAAAAGTACGCTTATCGGGCGTTTGCTGTACGACTCTAAAATGATTTATGAAGACCAGTTAGCCGCTGTGCAATCTGACAGCGTTAAATCAGGCACTACCGGTGCAGGGAAAATTGATTTAGCCTTATTAGTTGATGGCCTACAAGCAGAGCGCGAGCAAGGTATTACTATTGACGTGGCTTACCGCTACTTCTCAACTTCAACACGAAAATTTATTATTGCTGACACCCCAGGGCATGAGCAATATACGCGCAACATGGCAACGGGTGCTTCGACTTGTGACTTAGCAGTGATCTTAATTGATGCACGTTATGGCGTACAAACACAAACTAAACGCCACAGTTTTATCGCCTCTTTATTAGGCCTTAAACATATTATTGTGGCTATCAATAAAATGGACCTAGTCGATTACAGCGAACAGACCTACGAAAAAATCAAAGCAGATTATTTGAGTTTTGTAGATGATCTTGATTGCTTAAACGATATTCACTTTATTCCCTTGTCAGCTTTAGATGGTGATAATGTCGTCAATAAAAGCGTAAGCATGCCATGGTACAGGGGTAAAACTATGATGGAAACACTGGAAACGGTAGAAATCGTGGGTGATAAAAATTTCCAAGACCCACGCTTTCCGGTGCAATATGTTAATCGGCCTAACCTCAATTTTCGAGGTTTCTGTGGTACGGTAGCTTCTGGTATTTTCCATAAAGGCGATAAAATTACCGCTTTACCTTCCGGAAAAACCAGCACAATTAAATCCATTGTTACTTTCGATGGCGAATTAGAACAAGCTTTCCCACCCATGGCAGTTACTTTAACCTTGGATGATGAAATTGATATTAGCCGTGGCGATACGATTGTCAGTAGCGATAATCTACCAACCGTTGCCGATAAATTTGATGCCAAGATCGTCTGGATGGCAGAGAGTGCACTGACACCCAGCAAGCAATATATTTTAAAACTGGCAACACGTAGCGTTTCAGGTTCAATTACGAATATTCAACACCGCATTGATGTGAATACCCTTGAGCATCATGATGCTAAAAGCCTACAACTTAATGAAATTGGCTTGTGTACTGTTTCAGTTAATGCGCCTGTAGTATTTGATGCTTATAATCGCAGCAAAGGCACGGGATCATTTATTATTATCGACCGCTTAACGAATGTTACCGTTGGTGCCGGCATGATTACAGGCTCTAGTTCAGAGCTTGAATTAAGCCATGTATCTACTGAAGAGCGTGCGGCACGATTTTCTCAAAAAGCAGCTTCCATTGCTTTAACAGGTGCAAATAAAGAACAAGTCGCTTACCAATTAGAAAGAAAATTATTTGATAATGGTCATGCAGTCATCGTATTAACTTCTAATTTAGAAGAAGCAATCGGTGTAGTTAAACAGGCAGGATTAATTTGTATTTGTACAGTAAGCTCAGGCTGCGATTTAAGTTTTGATACCGATAACGTATCATTAGACGACATTCACCTGGCCTTAAAAGCAAAAAACATAATAGTTTGATAACAGCTAATTACTTACCCTATAAAAAGTAACAGTCGCTCTTAGCCCTTTCTCCCAGCTTGGGAGAAAGGGCTAAGAGCACAATTTATGGGTGAGTAGTTACGCTAAAAGTATCAAACATATAGGGAAAACCATAGTCCTACGAAGCAACAACATTAAGAGACTGACGTTACTGTAAAAAGAAACTTGTCATACAATTATCCTGTTATGGATAGATGTCTTATTTAATAATACCCGAAATTAAAGCATGGCAATCGCTAAAGCTTTTCTAGTTTTTTGTGGATGTGATTTTAAAATAGGGGTTATTTGTTGCTGGTTGCCTTAGCCTGCTTTGTTGCTAAACATTACAGGCTAAACCCTGCGTTCCAAACAATTTAACCCCCTAAGGAAGTTATTCCATACACGTTCCTAAGTTAATGGCAGTGAGCCTGCATACACAATTGAAACATTACTTTAAAGCCACACCCTTTCGATGAGCGATAACAAACTTTCTGAAGCCTTTCAATTGCAGACGCATATCGTTTGGACTTTGTTTGATTACCTGTTGACTGAAATGGGAAGTTCAGCACATGAGAAAGGCATGCGTCATGATCATGAACTAGCGACAGGTAACCTATTCAATAGTCTAACAGAAACAGCAACTAGCTTAGGGCTTAAAATAAACGAACTGGCGGTCAATATCGAACAAGCCGTTATGGCATCAGGTAACCTGACACCGCTGCTCAAACCGCTAGGAAACGATGGTTGGCTGGTATTATCAGGGTTTAGTCGGGGACGTATTAAAGCCGCTCTGATTAAGGGGGGCGAAGTTGAAATTCGATTGCTGAGAATCAGTGAACTGACGGAACTGTTACAAGTAGAATCTGAGAGTTTGCTTGAATGGTATACTGTCGAACTTAAAGCACCGATGGGCGCTTCGGCGCACCATGATGAAGCTCACTTGCCGCCATTGCAACGCCTAGTTAAGATGATGCAAGTCGAAAAAAAAGACTTGTGGCGAGTGGTTTTACTGGCAGTTGCTTCTGGGCTACTGAGTCTTGCAACGCCTGCTGCTGTGCAATCATTGGTTAATACGGTGGCATTAGGTGGCATGATACAGCCGCTGACAGTGTTGTCTACGATGTTGTTTATATTTCTTGCTTTTTTTGGCGCAGTTTCAGTCCTACAGTCTTATATTGTCGAACTAATGCAACGTCGTGTGTTTATCAGAATGTCAGCGGATTTAGCCAATCGGCTACCTAAGGTAAAATGGGAGTTCTACGACAAAACAAATGGTGCGGAGCTGGTTAACCGTTTTTTTGATGTGTTGACCGTGCAAAAATCCGGTGGTTTTTTACTGCTGGAGGGTTTTTCGATGGCTTTGCAAAGTATTATTGGTTTGTTGGTGCTGGCGGCATATCACCCCTTGCTGATGCTATTTGATTTAATTATAGTCGTCTGGATGGCCTTTGTTATATTTATTCAGGGTCGAAAAGGGGTGGAGACATCCATTCAGGAGTCCGTCGCGAAATACGCAGTAGTGGCCTGGCTGGAAACGCTATCTAGAAATGGTCAGGCTTTCAAATTTTCAGGGGGTCAGGAACTTGCTAAAGAGCGTACGGATAAGTTGACTTATGACTATCTTAATGCTCGTAAACGGCATTATAGAATTTTACTGAAACAACATATCAGTATCTTTGCTTTATATGCAGTGGCTGGCACTGGCTTATTGGCAGTGGGGGGACTATTGGTTATGGAAGGCCAGCTCAGTTTAGGCCAATTAGTTGCTGCAGAACTGATTGTTTCTGGCGTATTACTATCATTCGCTAAATTCAAAAAACAATTAGAGAACTACTATGACCTGATGGCCGGTGTTGATAAGCTGGGTCACCTGCTTGATCTGCCGATAGAGCGTGAAACAGGCGAATTAATAACCTTGACTGACCCCGTTGCACTGGCTGTTTATGATTTGACATTCAAATACTCAAACCAATATGCACCCTTCAAGGCTCTTAACTTTGAAGTTAAGTCTGGCGAAAAAGTAGCCTTGTTGGGTGAATTTGGCAGTGGTAAATCAACACTTGCCAGCTTGCTAACAGGCTTGCGTTTACCTAGCGAAGGACGTATTGAAATCGACCAGATGGATATTCGGGAGTTGCAACTGGAAAGTTTGCGTCAGCACATTGCGGTGATTGCTTGTACCGAAATGATTGAGGATACGATTCTCGAAAATATCCGCTTTGGCCGTCCAGAAATCAGTGTGACTGAAATCCGAGCTACTTTAAAGCGTCTGGACGTGATGTTCGAATTAAACCACCTTCCTGAAGGGCTTTACACACCACTCAATGTGACTGGTTCACCGTTATCTACCACACAAATTCGAAAAATACTGCTTGCTCGGGCTATTGTTGGCCATCCCAGATTGCTAATTCTCGATGGTCTGCTGGATGAGTGGAAGCACTTCAGCACTTGCGAGGCTAAAGATCTTCTGTTTAGCTCCGAAGCACCTTGGACATTGTTGGTGCTAACCAGTTCAAAAACCATTGCGCAACTTTGTCAGCGTAGCATTGAATTACCATCTCACAAGTAATGATGCCAAACCATCAATCTCAATTTTCAGTTATCAGTGCTAGCCAAACACCACGATTGGTTGGGCAAGTAGTCGTTATTTTTGCTTGGGTTTTTATTCTGTTACCAGTTTTTATGCTGTTTCTCCCTTGGCAGCAAAATATCAATGGTAGCGGTTATGTTTCATCTTTTATACCCGCAGAGCGGCAACAAACGATTGATTCCCCTGTATCGGGGCGTATACAGCATTGGCATGTTAAAGAAGGAGCAAAAGTTAAGAAAGGTGATTTGTTGCTGGAAATTAGTGATATAGACCCACAACTCCCTGAGCGCTTGAATCAGCAAAGGAGCGCGAATCAAGCCAAATTAGTGGCTAAACAACAGGAGCTTCAGGCCTATCAAATGCAGATAGAGGGGCTTAAAACGGTACGCGATATGAAAGTGGTTACAGCAGAATATAAGTTGGATATGGTCAAGCAAAAAATGCTGTCTACCAGCGAAATGTTAGCTTCTGTACAAGCAAGTCATAATACGGCATTACAGCAACAAAAAAGACTACAACGCTTGCTGGGCGATGGCTTGGTTTCTCAACGAAGTTTTGAGCTGGCCGAGCGTGATGCCATTATGGCCAAACGCAGTTTAAATAGTGCAAAGGCTTCTTTACAATCTGTGCAAGCGGAACTGAAAGGTACCTCAGCTGATATTGATCAGGTTCGAGCTAATGCGCAGGCTAAAATCGATTCGGCGCTATCGTCTAGCAACAAAATTCGTAGCGAGTTAGAGGATATCCGTAACAGTTTGGTCAAAAACGACCTCACTATCGCCAGACAAAGCGCACAGCTTATTAAAGCACCACAAGACGGCAGTGTTTTGCGCCTGTTGATGAACCCGCAAGGGGATATCGTTAAACAGGGTGATCCACTGATGATTCTGGTACCTGATACAGGGTCTCGTGCTGTTGAAGTATGGGTATCAGGAAACGATGCGCCATTGATTCAGCCCGGTCATCCGGCTCGACTTATGTTTGAAGGCTGGCCTGCGGTACAGTTTGTTGGCTGGCCTGAAGTGGCTGTCGGTACGTTTGGGGGTACAGTGGCTTTTGTCGATGCCAGTGATAATGGCCAAGGTAAATTCCGAGTCTTGATTGTGCCAGATGAAAGTGATCACCTTTGGCCTTCGTCACGTTTTTTAAGGCAGGGAGGTGCTGTAAAGTCATGGATATTATTAGAAGAAGTCAGTATTGGCTATGAAATTTGGCGGCAATTAAACGGGTTTCCACCCATGTTAACGCCGGAACATCCTAATAAAGATCTAAACCGAAAGGTTTCTTCAAAATAACTTATGACTGATTCCTTGAAATTGTTCACCCTATGATGCCTGTTGATGTTTCCACCTTGCGTTGCCGCAACAGTTTGTTTGCGGTAGTTGTACTGGTTTTACTACCGAGTTGTGCGGCTTATTATGACACCTCGCTCAAGCCCAGTTTGATGCAAAAAGTAGATGAGCGTATAGGACGTAGCGAAGTTTTTCCGTTGCCAGCTCTGTCTAAAACACCCCCACAAACACTGGATGCTGCAATTACTGAAGACCAGGAAAAGCGATCTCAATTAAAACTGCAAGCGCCGCCTGTTATGTTTGAGCAAGCAAAATCAACGGAACAAAGCAGGAAACTGTCGATTGCTGAGGCGCGTGCTATGGCGCTAACAAACAATCTGAATTTAAAAGTTGCACTGATAGAGCCGAGTATTGCAGCTACCTATGTGAGTGAAGAGCAAGCAAAATTCGATGACCTTATCTTTACTAAGGTTAAATATTCCAGCAAAGATACGCCGTTACTAGACAGCGATGTTGTTAGCTTTAAATCCGTTGATAAAAATTCAGCGTTAAACAATGATATTGCCAAGCTCAGTTTGCTGCCACAAACGACAGAGCAACTGGATTTTAATGCAGGTATTATAATTCCTCTTAGGACGGGTGGAACCATCACCTTGAGTAGCCCGTTTAACTACAAACAAACAGAACGTTTTGTGCCTTCAGAGCAATACCGTAGCGCTTTACGTTTCTCCATTAGTCAGCCGCTATTACGCAACGCAGGTGTTGATGCTAATAATGCAGGTATCCGCATAGCCCGCTACCAGCAGAGTATTATCGATTTAAAAACCAGATTGCAAACTATTCGCATACTAGCCTCTATCGACAAAGCTTACTGGTCTCTCTATACGGCTTGGGGTCAATTAGATATCCGCCGTCAGCAATATGAAATAGCCCAACAAAATATGGCTATGGTTCAGCGTAGAGTCAAGGAAGGTTTTACCGCAGCAATAGAAATTAACCGTGCGGAAATAGGGGTTACTGAGCGTATGGAAACTCTGATTATTGCTAAAACCAAGCTTAAACTAACGCAGCGAAAATTAATGCTATTGTTGAATGATAGTCACTATGGCCTTGATACCTCAACGGTGATGATTACCACTACCCAGCCTACCTTGTTGAATTTCGATTTCAATCGTAGTGAACTAGTGCATAAAGCACTGGCGGGTCGCTTGGAACTGCTGGAAATGGAGTTAAAACTAGCTGCCGATGCAACTAAGATTGATTATCTGGAAAACCAGACCTTACCACAGTTTATGCTGGACTATAGCTATGGAGCGCAAGGTCGTAGCGATAACTTTGGAGATAGTTATTCTGACTTGGTTAACGGCCAATTTAACGATTGGTCAGTCGGCTTAAAAATGGAAATCCCGTTAACAAACGAACTGCGTCGATCCCGTTTATCTCGAGCCGTACAGCAAAGATTGCAACGGCTAACGAGCCGTGATCTTAAAGAATTAACAGTACGTCGGGAAATCTACGATGCACTGGATATCGTTGAGCAAAATTGGCAGCGGATTATTGCCAATCGGAAAAATGTGGTACTTGCGGGTGTTAATTACCATGCTGAGCTAAAACAGTTTGATGAGGGACTCAGAACCATGACCGAAGTTTTGATGACATTAACTAAACTGGGGGATGCACAACGCAAAGAACTTAAGGCAGTAACAGATTATCAGGTAGCGTTAATTGATCTAGCCTATGCAACGGGCACGCTACTGGGCTATGGTCAAATAGAGATTCCATAAGAGCATTAGTTATCGGGGATTAGGTAAAATGAAAGGTAATACATGATCTATTTTGACCTCCCCCTTTGAAAAAGGTCGCAATCGGCTCCTGCCTAATGCGACACTACTACATCCATGTACAATGGGGGATTGAAGGGGGTTTGTCTAATAAAATCTCGCCCCCCCTTCTTTTCCAAAGAGGGGGGCTGAACGGTTATTCCTATTTTAATGACATTTTAATTGATACTTTTGTACTCGATAGCGTAAAGTCTCCCTCGTCATCCCTAACATTCTAGCGGCAGCAGCAACATTACTGTCCGCTTGAATGAGTACCTCTTGAATAATAGTTTTTTCCATATCATCCAAAGTTAATGAACCATCAAGAGGTAGAAATAGCCCATTTTCAGTAGAAATAGATGATTGGTTTAAATTATTAGGCAGTTGCAGCCATTGTTCAGGAAAGATATTCCCTGTTGCCAATAAAACACAGCGCTCTATTATGTTACGCAACTCTCGAATATTACCTGGCCAATGATAAGCACTCAGTTTTTTTGAAACACTGTCAGGAATGATTCGGATATTTTTATTGGATTTAGCATTGTTTTCAGCGATAAAAAGAAGTATTAGGTCCTGTAAATCATCTAGGCGTTCTCTTAAAGGCGGTATATGTAAGTTAATGACATTAAGGCGATGATACAAATCCTCCCTAAACTGTCCTTCACTAACTTCATGCGGTAAATCTTTATTTGTGGCGGCAATAATCTGTACATCCACTTCTATTTCATGCTCTCCACCTAAACGTCGAATGCGTAGATCTTCAACTGCTTTAAGTAACTTTCCTTGTAGTTCCATATCCATTTCAGCTATTTCATCCAGAAATAGCGTGCCTGTATGTGCCTGTTCAAATAAACCACGATGTCGTTTTTTAGCCCCCGTAAAAGCACCTGCTTCATAGCCAAATAATTCTGACTCCAGCAGTTCCCGAGGAAGTGCTGCACAATTAATTTCAATTAATGGTCCTTTTGCTCGAGCACCTGAATAATGCAGGATTTTGGTAATCAGGCCTTTTCCTGTTCCTGTTTCCCCGGTAATTATCAAACTGGAAAAAGGTACCTGTGAAACTTGTTTAATCATTTCACGCAATTGAGTAATAGACTGGCTTTTACCTGCCAGTGTTTGAAGGGTATATTTATTATTTTGCTCCTGAGTCTGGTTGTCTAATCGCCGCTGTGCTCTAGCACTCCGTGCAGCCCCTTCAATCAACATGTTTAGGCGCTTTAAGTCACAGGGCTTTTCTATAAAATCATAGGCACCTAAACGTACTGCTCTAACCGAATCAGCAACTGAACCATACCCTGTTAAAAACAACCACTCTGTACTATTCGTGGTTTCTTTAATCTGTTCTAGAAAATCCAGCGCATTACCATCAGGCAGGTTCATATCAGATAAAATCACCAGCGGATCAATACCCTGTTTAGTTAAACACTTTTCTGCTTCAGCTAAAGAGCACACCAATGTGACTTCCCAGTTTTGCTTACGAAAGTATCTTGCCAATTCATTACCTAGCAAGTTTTCATCTTCAATAATTAATAAACTATCTCTCATGATTCAGAAGGAAATATCAATGTTGCACAAGCATGCCCTTGTCTATTATTGTGTATTTCCAACGTTCCTCCATAAGACTTAGCAAACCGTTGAACCATGGGTAAGCCCAGTCCAGTCCCCTTTTCTGTGTAGCTGGCAAAAGGCCTGATCCCTTGCTCCAATAATGCGAGAGGAAAAGCTTCACCGGTATCACTAATTTTAATCATCATATTTTTACCTTGCTGTGTTGCCTCAAGGTTGACCCTACCTGTTTGTGTTCCTATCGATTGAATGGCATTAATCAATAAGTTTAGCAACGCCTGTCTAAGGCCATTTTCTGGTAAGAAAATACACAAGCCTTCTACCGCTTGATACTCCAGTGTTATATTTTCTTTAACTTGATATTTTAACAAGGTTATTAATTCATTAATTAACAAATATAAATCAATTTTTTTCGATTTTTCAGGTGTTTGCTTAGAAAAAGCCAGTAGATCATTGAGCCTTCCGGTTAAACGATTTATTTCTGAATTAACCATCTGTAATCGTCCCAACATATCTTGGTCATCACAATCTTGACACATATTCTCTAAGGCAACCTGTATACCGGCTAATGGGTTACGTAATTCGTGTGCAGCACTTGCAGCCAGCTCACCGACCGCTGCAAGACGATCTGTACGTGCTAAACTAAGGCTTTGTTCTAAGAGTGTATGAGTGGCACTACGAACCCTCTGTTCTAAGGAGTGGGTGTGCATTTCATGCTCTTGTTCCAATTCAGATAAGCGTGAAACCAGTCGGTTATAATTATTAAATAAGGGCTGCATGACTGAATCAACTGGTATATCTTTAATAGGTTGTTTTTTGCCCTTAATTAGGTTTGATAACAATTGCTCCAGTGCATTAATTGGTGTAATAACATGTCGATTGAGAAAAAAGTATCCAAAAATGAGCAGGGCTAAAAATACACCTGAGGGAATTAAAATAGCCAGCTTCAACTCTAATTGGCTATCAAGATATACCTCATCTAATAATTGTTCTTCTTCCTGAATTTGTTGTAACAAAATTTGTTGTAATAACTGCAATACTTTAACCTGGTCTTGTTGGTGCCCTTGTTCAACACTAATCAGTAAATTCTGTATTTTATTCAATGCTTCACTGGTAACTTTATCCACAGGAAGGTGAGGTTTTAATAGATTTAAAATTTTATTATGTATATCTACTTGTTCTTTGACAATGTCTAGTTTTGGAGAAGTACCTTCTGATTGCCTTTGCAGATTCAGCAAGTCAAATACCCATTGCTGGAGTTGATTCCCTAGCTTTATATCTTGTTTAATGGTCTCAATACGTTGTTGATTTCTCCAAGTCATGGAACTTAAAGCCCCCAGTTCAACAACTATAAATAGGCCTAACACTAAGCCAATAATAACAAAAGGACGATAGATTAATTGATGCATAGTCTAATGAAGATGAGCTAGAGTATCGAAAGAGTTAAAAAACAATCAGAAAAGTATTGTAGACAGCAACAAAGTTAACATCATCTATTCCTACCCATAATAAAGTAGAATAGCGCAAGTCGCGACAATAGACTAAAGTAAAGTGATATAAATCAAGGTAACGGTTCACTTCCCCCTTTGAAAAAAGGGGGGGATGAACGGTTACAAATCAACTGTTCCAATGACTGATTACTTCATCAAGCTCAGTAATCCTTTTACCAATGTTTCGGGTGTGGGAGGGCAGCCAGGAATCACCATGTCGACAGGAATGACGTTTTCCACCGCACCACAACTAGCATAAGAAGTGCCAAATTCACCTCCGCAGGCGGCGCAGTCACCAACAGCAATTACCCATTTAGGGTTTGGGGTCGCCTCATAAGTACGGAGCAATGCTGTTTGCATATGTCGTGACACAGGGCCCGTGACTAATAATACGTCTGCATGACGCGGTGAAGCGACAAAGTGGATTCCGTAGCGTTCAACATCATAAAGAGGGTTATTTAAGGCATGAATCTCCAGTTCACAGCCATTACAGGAGCCAGCATCGACCGCACGAATAGCAATGCTGCCCGAAAAATATTGATCAATATGGCGTTTTACTTCAATACCGAGTTGTTCTAATTCATCGGCACTAGGGCGTTTAATACGCTCCGTTACAACACCAGTTTTTAAGGTTTTAGCAAAAAGTCTTAACATATTAAACTCCTATAGGTCATGACCGGAATACGAAGGGTTCACTGATTTATTACACACTGGAAAATCTGGCACAATATTATTCAGTACGATTTTTTCCAGTGCTAGAAAACCAAAATCACTAGGGTCTCGCGCATAGAAGCGACTGATTGTATTATCATCACTAAAATGCACATAACTAAGCACCTCACCCCGAAAACCTTCAATCATTGCTAGACCTTTGCTACCTTCAGTAGGCTTGTGCCACGGTGTTATTAACTCACCTTCAGGCAACTGCGTTATCATTTGCCTTAATAATTTGAGCGAGGAAAACAGCTCTTTGATTCGAATCCAGACTCTGGAAGCAACATCTCCTTGCTGCTCTACTGCCACGTTTAAGTTTAATTGATCATACGGTGCATAAGGTGTATCGCGACGTACATCAAGATCCTGACCGCTAGCTCGTCCCACATAACCGACTGTACCCAATATTTTGGCAGTCTCAGGTGATAAATAACCTGAGGTAAATAAACGATCTTCCAAAGACGAATTCAAGTCTAATGCGGGTATTAACTCGTCCAACTCTTTACGTAATGCTTTTAATTCTTGTAATAACACGCTGCAATCTGCTGCTGATAAATCAACTTTAACACCACCCGGAACGAGCCTGTCCATGAGCAGGCGATGGCCAAATATTTTAGCCTGAGACCGTTGCCATTGTTCTCGCAAACGGCTAAATTGCATCTGAGCAAAAGCAAAACCAACATCATTACAAATGGCACCTATATCCCCTAGGTGGTTAGCAATACGTTCGCGCTCAGATAAAATTCCGCGTAGAAAAGCAGCGCGTGGTGGAATACTAATATCAGCCGCTTGCTCCATAGCACGACAGGCTGCCCAGCTGTACGCGATAGTACTATCACCAGAGATACGTCCTGCCAAACGTACTAATTCTTCAGGTGTGCGTCCTTCGGCAAGCTTTTCTATGCCTTTATGCACATAGCTTAAACGCTCTTCAAGGTTTAAAATAGTTTCCCCGACTGCTTGAAACCGAAAATGTCCCGGTTCAATAATCCCCGCATGAACTGGGCCAACGGGGATTTCATAGACCCCCGCGCCTCTGGCTTTAACAAACTGATAGTCCAGATCAGGCGGGGTAATCGTTTCAGGATGACCTTGTAAGGGAAAATCCTTACGTAAAGGATAATCATGTCTCCCCCAGGCACGGTGTCGTGTCCATGCTCTGCCATCTGGGTGATCTATAAAGTGAATACCTAACATATCCTGAGTATGTCGTTCACTGCGACTGGCTGCTGGGTAGATGGTTGCTTGTGAGGGCAATTCAGGCTTCTCGGCATATAATGTAGTATATAAGCATAAATACTCACCTTGACAGGCAAAACAAGCGTTGACGATATAAGCCTCCGTCCCTTGCTCTGCCCAGCCTGCGACCCAGCGCATGCCTTGTTTTTGTGCTAATTTGGCAAAACGTAACCAGTATTCTCCGGCAATATGCCATTGTTCTATCTGCTTGCCACACACATCAATCTGTATTGTCTCGGCATCTAAGTCTGTCTGTAATGCAGTACGCCAATTGGAAATATTGTTACTCATAACGGAGCGCTCCCTGAGATTAAAATGGTCGCTTGGGTAAACCAGTCAGATAGAAAATTGGGTATCGCAAGCCCCAGCCATAATACAATAGCCAAATGCACTATCACTGGCCATAAATTAGCTTGCACTGCTTGCTGTCCCTCAGGTTTCTCACCATAGACCATCGGTTGAATATTTCTAAATAAACCTGCACAGGCAATCCCAATGCCTAATAAGAGAAAAGGCGTGAGCCAAGGATAACTTTGCATGGTCGCTAGTAACACTAGAAATTCACTGGTAAAGACACCGAAAGGGGGAAAACCTGCAATCGCTAATGTGCCAATCAATAAGCCCCAGCCCACTTTCGGCTGTGTTCTAATTAGACCGCGAATTTTCTCAATACTTTGCGTACCTGAAATTTGTACCGCATGGCCCACGGTGACGAATATGGCTGACTTGGTCAGTGAATGAACCATCATATGCAACAAGGCGGCAAAGGTTGCAAACGGTGTGCCGATACCAAAAGCAAAAGTCATTAAGCCCATATGTTCAATTGAGGAATAGCTAAACAAACGTTTAATATCTTTTTGCCGATGCAGAAAAAAGGCCGCCACTAAAAATGACATCAAACCAAAGCCCATCATTAAATAACCAGCAATATGACTATCGGTAGCGCCATCAACTAGCATTTTATTACGCACCACCGCATATAAGGCGTCATTCAATAACAAACCAGATAGCACGGCTGACATGGGGGTCGGGCCTTCTGAATGGGCATCAGGTAACCAGTTATGCAAAGGCACCAGACCAATTTTGGTGCCATAGCCTATGAGCATAAAGACAAAGGCAATTTCCAGAATTTCAGGGTCCAAGAGTTTGGCGTTCTCGTATAACACAGACCACATTAAGGCATTTTCAGCATCGCTGAATTGAGTTGCCGCGTAGTATAGTAAGATAGTACCAAACAATGCTTGTGCAATTCCCACACCACAGAGTATAAAATATTTCCATGCCGCTTCGATAGACTCAGGTGTGCGATATAAACTCACCAATAATACCGTTGCTAGAGTCGCCGCTTCCATCGCGACCCACATCACCCCCATATTATTGGTGGTTAACACCAGGTACATGGCAAACATAAAGCCCTGATACATCGAATAATAAAGTCTGAGTCGCTTATCAGTCAATTTACCTATCTCTTTTTCATGCGCCATATAAGGCGCGGAAAAAATAGAAGTGGTAAAGCCAACAAAAGCCGTTAAAACGATTAAATACACATTAAAGGAATCGACAATAAAGTACTTGTCTGTTGACAATATAGTGCCTGAAACATAAACATTAATCGCCAGCCATAAAGACAGTAATAAAGTCACGCCATTAAAGTGTGTGTTTTGTCGACCCACATCTTCTTGATGCCCAAACAAGGCGAAATAAACAATACCAAGTAACGGCAATATTAATAATAAATAGGCTGGAATCATTGATCCACCTCATTTAAACGGTTCATTTTATCCACATCCAGAGAGTCAATACTGCTGTTGATATGCAGAAAAAAGATCCCGAACAGTACCGCTGCCACTAATACATCAAAAGCAATACCTAATTCCACTACCATGGGCATCCCACTGGTCGAGACTGTCGCCGCAAAAAACAAACCATTCTCAATCGACATAAAACCGACCACATGTGCGATGGCTTGATGATGTGAAATCATCAGTAACATACCCAGTAAAATTACCGCCAAACTTAAAGACAGTGCATTTAATAAAACCATCGATGAATTTTGCATGATAGGGTGTAATACGTAATAACTAAACATGACTAAGCTGGCTCCGCCCATCATCACTGCGGTTTTATTACTCAATGCTTCCACATCGCGATGCATATTTAATTTTAAAATATGCCGCCTGAGCATCCAGGGAATAAATAACACTTTTAATGCCATGGTAATTGCCGCCGAAATATACAAATGAGGGTTATTAAAACTATAGGCGGCAATCGCTGTTGCCAAGACTAATAAAAAACCCTGTAATGCAAAAATAAAGACTAAACGCAATAAGCGCCCTTGAGCCAGCATAATAAATGAGGTTAATGTCACTAAAGCGGCTAAAGATAAGATAAGTTGTGAATAGAGATCCAGATTTTCAATATCCATTAACGTGATGCCTCCAAAATAATATGGCTTAACATACCCAGCAAACCTAATAGATAGGCAAAACTGAGAAATTCTTGTACACGAAATAAACGCATTTTGGCAAATAAGGTTTCTGATACCGCCAGTAACACTGCCAAAATACCCAGTTTGCCCATAATGGCTAATAAGCCATAGCCTAAGGCTGATAATGTCAG
This sequence comes from Methylomonas sp., assembly GCA_026988195.1. Classification (GTDB taxonomy): domain Bacteria; phylum Pseudomonadota; class Gammaproteobacteria; order Methylococcales; family Methylomonadaceae; genus QPIN01. Next base: position 2,983 of record JALSLS010000216.1, on the reverse strand, counting down.
TGTTTCAGCCATGCCCCAGGGGAAAAATATATTGGCAATTAACACTCCATAGAGCATCAGTTTTAATTGACTGGCCCATTCAATTAAGGCTAAATGACGGCCACTGTATTCGAGAATCATGGCTTCATGGATCATCGTCAACTCAAGATGCGTTGCTGGATTATCGACTGGAATACGTCCAGTTTCTGCTACTGCCACCAATATTAAGGCAAGCAAAGCAAAAATAAACGAGGGTCTTAAAACCAGTCCTTCTTGCATAATATGCTCTATCGCAAAAGATAAATTGGTGGTTGATGCGGTCATGGTAATCGTAAAAATCGCCATCAGCATTGCGGGTTCAGCCATAGAAGAAATGGTCATCTCTCGTGATGCCCCCATACCGCCAAAGGCTGTTCCCACATCTAAGCCTGCCAATACCAGAAAAAACCGCGCAAAGGCTAAAAAACCGACCAGTACGATCACATCCGCACTGGCAGCTGTCGGTAAATCCACTGCAATCAGAGGGATAACGGTAACCGCCAAAGCAGTGGCTGAAAAAATAATATACGGCGCAATCACAAATAACCAAGACGCATCTTTAGAGACTACGGGTTGTTTGTGGGTTAATTTAAGTAAATCACGATAAGGTTGTAATGGCGACGGTGCTTTTCGGTTTTGTAAATAACATTTACAGCACTTTATCCAGCCAGCCAATAAAGGTGCTAGGCTGATAAACAGTAGTGTTTGTAAAATAGCGAGCAATATATTCATTAGCTAACCACCCACAATAAGAAGATTAAGGTAAAAAAAGAATAACTCAAATACACCCGAATATTCCCCGTTTGCATACGGCTCACTAGACGAGCGATGCGATTGACACTGCGCTCAATAGGCTGGTATATTTTTGACCAGCTATGGTCTTCGACATGCAATTGATAATGAATATCGGTGACTTGCAGAGGCATCGCGCCTGCTTTTTTATCAATTTTTTCATCAATTCTCCAGACACCAGAAAATATGCGTCTAAAAGGCATGGTAAACGCACTACTGGTATATTGCATTCGCGGTGTCAAGCCACCAAAGCCACAATCCCAAGTATCTGATTGACGCAATTTAACAGCAGGATCACGACGTAGATAATGAAAACTAATGCCACCTGCAATCAGTGCTAGAATCAATACTATAGGTGCCGCATAAGAAGCTTGTTGCATAGACACAGGGGCTAGCCATAGCCAGCCCGCTGCCGTTGAGTTGGGCAGGCCATATCCCAGTGTTTGTACCGCGACATTTTCAAGTAAGTTAATCATCAGTCCTGGAAAAATACCGAATAAAAAGCATAAGCCTGCCAATAAACTCAAACTCGCCAGCATCCCTTTATCTTGTATTTCTTCTGCTTTTTCTGCCTGTCGTGAGCGTGGCAGGCCTAAAAACATCACCCCAAATAACTTAACAAAACAAGCGGCGGCCAAAGCGGCTGTTAGTGCTAAGGCGGCAGCCATGACTGGAATCAAGCTGCGTAATACCGCGTTATCCAGTACACCCACTTGCAGTGCGGCTTGAAAAGCGAGCCATTCAGAGACAAACCCATTAAACAATGGCAAAGATGAAATACTCATACAGGCAATCAGAAACAATTTACTGGTATGCGGCATGCGTTTAATTAAGCCACCCATATCATCTATATTTAGACTATGTACCTGATGCTGAATAATGCCCGCACCTAGAAACAGTAAGTTTTTAAACAAAGCATGATTAAAGGCGTGAAATAATGCAGCAACAAAAGCTAATGCGGCAAGATTAGAATGTCCCTTGGCGAGGAAAATCATTGATAAGCCCAAGACCATAAAAATAATACCGATATTTTCTACCGAACTGTAAGCCAATAAGCGTTTCAAATTCGGTTGCATCATCGCGTATAAAATCCCACCTAATGCAGAAATAGCACCGAGTATCATTAACGCCACGCCCCATTGCCAATGAATATCACCGAGCAAATCGAAGCTAAAACGAATTAAGCCATACACCGCAACTTTTAACATTACGCCGCTCATCAACGCAGATATATGTGAGGGTGCAACAGGGTGCGCTTCAGGTAACCACACATGTAGCGGTACTAAGCCAGCTTTCATCCCAAAACCAATTAAGGCCAGCACAAAAGCAACACTCGCCCAAGTAGTCGATAAAGGCGCATTGCGTAAGGCATCGAAAGTAAAGGTGCCGCCTTCAGAAAAACTCGCCAGAACGCCAAAGGCTAGAATAATGGCGATGGCTCCTACTTCTGCCATAATTAAATAAATAAACGCAGCACGGCGGTTGGCGGAGTTTTCATGCTGAAAAGCCACCAGAAAATAGCTGGCTACCGACATCAATTCCCAGGCAATCATAAAAAAGAAGGCATCATCCGCCAGTAATACTAAAAACATCCCAGAAATAAACAGGCCGCTAAACAATCCTAATATGGCAAAAGGATGATCCTGTTCATTATTGTCTTTCACATAGCCAGGGCCATAACAACTGACCGCTAAAATAGCGATGCCGATAATCAGATAAAATAATGCCGATAGGCTATCAAAACGCACATGCCAGGGTAGCCAGGGTAAGCCTAAACTAAGCTGGTCGGTGATAATCGTTTGACTCATTAAGCCACTCACGCCAGCACTTATGGCAAACACACCTGCTACGCCCATCAATATAAAACTAAGCTGTTGTATGCGTTGTGGATAAACGGCTTGTGCCAGCCAATTATCTAAATGCTGCTGCCAGGCAGGCTGTTTGCGACAGCAATAATGTAGTAACTTTATTACGCTATGATGCTGGCGTATCAGCAATGCCAGTAAACCTGACAAAAAGCTGAACCATACCGCAGCATAAGCTAAGGATAGAATCATAAGAGTTCTCTCATATTAAAGGGAATATCAACCTGCTTATTTATTACGTTCATCAGCAGTCATAATGCGAGCAGCTAGGTGATGGTCAGAAAAAGAGTGAATCGCATCGCCGATTT
>JALSLS010000215.1 GCA_026988195.1 Methylomonas sp. | reverse complement strand
TTATAAAACACTGATAATCAAATAGATACAAATATAAATGAGAAAATGAAAGCCTAGAGAAATTTTAAAAAAATGCACTTAGAAAATCGTGACCGAAATATGGGGTTTTTAGAGATGCCCTTATAATGATTTTGATGTAAATGAGGTACCTAGGGATACTACATGGAAGAAGGTGCATAGAAAAACAAATATGGGTCGAACAATAAAAGAGGTAGATAGATAATGAAAAAGTATATTATATTTGTTGTCATGATAAGTTGTATTGGTTGTAATAATACATCTTCTAAACATGATGACCATCTAGAAATTTTAATGGAGCATAGAAATTCTAGGCTAAAATTTTTAAGGGATGATTTCAAATATCAAATTTTAAGAGATAGGAATAAGCAATTTGACTTTGAAAGTATAAATGACAAGTTTATATCACTTTTTGTTTTATGGGATGATGGAAATTCTACAGGAAAAATAAACGAAGAGCTTAGCGAGTTATCAAATTTTTTTGGCACAAAATTACTGAGTATAAAAGATGACGATGATTTGACTGATATTGTACTTGTACAAAATGAACTTTTAATTTACGATGTTATAATATTAAATGGGCTGAAGTATATGAATGATTTTAGTGAATTAAGTGCTAATGTTATGTTAGATAAAGATCTAACTGAGCTTTCACGATATAATATATTTCTAACAGCAAGTGATTCCATGTTCAGACCACAGGTTGAGTTATTTATAAAGTCAGATACTTTTCCAATAATGGTTGAGAGTAACGGAGTTGCAATTGTAACCATGAGAAAAAAAAACAATGAACATAAGCACAGTTTTAGTGGTGATATCATCTTAAATATTCATGATTCAACAATAAGATATCCATTTTCATTCCCTCGCACCTTGCCAAATAAAGACTCCGCTGTTTTAAGTGTTCCGTTAGAGACACTTAAACCTTTGGATGGAATTTAGTGTCTCATGCCTACGGCAGACAGGCGTGACACGGTGGGGTAAGAGAAAAGCATCAGTGGGTACCTATCGGAGTGGGTATCGGAGAAGAAAAGGAATCAATTATGTCCAGATTTTTGCTTACGAATAAAGAAAGGTTTTTCTTGTATCCAGTGGTGTGTATGAATGAGTTGCTCAAGGCAGGGTTTTTCATATTCAGGAAACCCTTTAAAGTCAAAGAAGATTCCATGTCCGGGTAGTATATCATCATTGCACTGCTGCGCCCAAAGTTTGGCGTTCTTGGCTATTGAGTTTGAGGCAGGTAATGAGAATTCGGAGGCTATCATGAGTAGGCTAGTCTTGTTTTAGCATCTCTAAGGAAAGCATCAATCATGACAAAGAGGTGATTCTTATCCTCAGATGGAAGTGTCTCAATATCTTCGAGCCGTTGCAAGGTTTTTCTATCAAGCACTTTTAAGTTGCCCCCTGCCACTAAATAATCAAGAGTTACTTCTAACTCAGTGGCAATTTTAACAGCCACCTCAATAGAAGGCTTAATCTCATTGCGTTCATATCTGCCAATAATAGGTGCAGAAGTTCCTATTTTCTTAGCCAGTTCATCTTGTGACCATTTTAAGTTTTTTCTTAGCAATGAAATTTTCTCTCCGAAAGTCATGTAAAAGTGTGTTAAGTAACCTCAAATCAATAATAATGTAAAAATAATGCACTTTTAGGTAATATTCAAATCATAAATATTTTGTTGATTAGAATAAATAGATTAGTTTTGTCACCAATAGGTACTAATAAAATATTTTCACCATGCCACAAAACAAACTCAACCCCACCAACCCCGACCACCTGACCTACATCCATGCGCCATTAGACATCGCTGTGTTAGGCGGCATCCGATTAGAAGGACTAGACAGAATGCGGGTCACTTTGAAAGTAGCGGTTTTTTCAGAAGACGGTGTGATGGGACAAGCCCTACGTCACAACCTAGACCTGTACAATGACAACCAAGTAGAAAAGTTGATTCGCAAAATAGCCGAGCGATTAGAAATCGGCACGAGTGTCACCGCTGCGATACTAAGCACCCTCACCGATGGCTTAGAACAATACAGATTAACGACTCTAGAGCAACTCGCCACCGCAGGCGACCAATACAAAAGAAAATTGCTCACCCCAGATGAAATAGTCATTGCCAAAGAATACCTCTGTGCCCCCAACCTGATGGAGCGCACCAAAGAAGACATTGGCAAAACAGGCGTGATAGGCGAAGCAGACAATCGATTATTGATGTACCTGATATTTACCAGCCGAAAAAGAAACAATCCCCTGCATATTATTAGCTTGGGCAGTTCAGGCATTGGCAAAACACACCTTCAGGAAAAAGTAAGCGCATTAATCCCCCAAGAAGACAAATTAGAAATCACCACCCTATCAGGCAACGCCTTTTATTACTTTGGGCAACAAGAGCTCAAGCATAAACTGATATTGATAGAAGACCCCATCGTCCTCGTTTATAGCGTAGCGATAACGAGGATGTGTTGAGCTTAGCATTTGCAATGCGGTTTTACATCGGAATAGCCTGCTCCGTAAAAACGGAGGGCATCGAAAAATCAAAAGGCATCAATTTAAAACCCACCGCTGTTCCTAGCATGTACGCACGCTAGTATTCTATGGTAAAACCAACTAAAAAGCGATAAAGTTATCCACATTCAGGCGGCATATTTGAATACATCAACATATGGAGTTTTTCGATTCACCACAGCAAACCCCCCATCGTCCTCGTTTATAGCGTAGCGATAACGAGGATGTGTTGAGCTTAGCATTTGCAATGCGGTTTAACATCGGAATGGGCATCGGAAAATAAAGGTTCAATTATAATGACCCAGCTGTTTTA
>JALSLS010000214.1 GCA_026988195.1 Methylomonas sp. | reverse complement strand
TTCCCGAACTTATAACGTAGGATTTTTGTTTCATGTACGTTCCTTATTAGCTGTATTTATAATTAAATTGTTATTTATTCTATAATGCTGGAACATTTTGAACCAATTTTTTGTTTTCCAGTCTAGGCGATATGCTATTTATACCTAAAAAAATCATTCTTGTTCTGGCTTTTTTATATGCTGTTCAATCTCAAGCCACTGAAATAGAAAATATTACCCTACCTGACCTTGGAGACTCATCTGGTACATTGATTTCGCCCGCACAAGAAAAAGAATTAGGTGAGGCATTCTTTCGCAGTTTACACAGGCAAATAAAAATTAATGAAGACAGTGAAATACAACATTATATTCAGTCTATTGGTCAAAACTTAGTTATAAATAGTGATTTACCCTCAAACCCCTATCATTTTTTTGTCGTATTAGATAAGCAAATAAATGCTTTTGCTGGGCCTGGTGGTTATATTGGGGTTAATTCTGGGTTACTATTACTAACTGAATCAGAAAGTGAACTAGCTTCAGTTTTGGCGCATGAAATCGCTCATATTACTCAACGTCATTTGTATCGAGCTTTCGAAGCCGCTAATCGTTTATCTATCCCTACCGCAGCAGCAACACTTGCCGCCATATTAATTGGAACACAGTCTCCTGAGGCAGCTCAAGCGGCTTTAATAGCCATACAAGCAGGAAGCATACAATTTCAAATTGATTTTACTCGCGACAATGAAAAAGAAGCAGATCGTGTTGGAATGCAAACACTAGCAAAATCATATTTCAACCCAAGAAGCATGCCAATCTTCTTTGAACGACTACAACAATCTAGCAGATATTATGGGCAAAACATCCCAGAATTTTTACGTACCCACCCTGTCTCTGCTTCACGAATATCTGACACCAGAGGCAGGTCAAACAAATACCCTTATAAACAATACCCTGACTCTCAAGGTTACTTATTAAGCAAAGCAAAACTACGCGTCATGACCTCATCCTCTCTCGATGAAACATTACAGCACTTTAAAATAAGGGCGCATCAAGGTACTAAAAATCAACAGGCCATTATGCAATATGGTATCGCTTTAACCCAAATAGAAAAGCAAAATTATGCTGCAGCTGAACACATATTCCTAAAACTGACAAAACAATACCCAGAGCAACCGCAATATGCTTATGGTTTGGCTTATACTGCTCTTAAAGCACAATTATACCCAAAAGCCTTATTGCTCTTTAAACAAGCTCTGTCTCACTTCCCGAATAACAACTCAATAAAATTTGAATACATCACCACCTTATTAAAAGCTAAAAAACCTTTACAAGCAAAAGCCATCTTAGATACCTTAAGTTTGAGCTTAAAAAAACAACCTTTATATTTTGAATTGCTCGCCCAAACCTATGCCGCCTTAAACCAAGATGCAGAGTCTCACCGTTTTCTAGCCGAATATTATTATGCAGTTGGTTATACTTCTTTTGCTATTTTACAAATAAAATTAGCCAAAAAAGCCAAAGGCATCAATTTTTACTTACAAGCTATCCTTAATGATCGTTTAAAATTTTTCACAAATGAAGAGAATGAACGCAAGCTGAATAATTAACCATTCTTATTAGCAAAAAGTTAGCCAACAACGCTTTAAAAATAACAAAATAATACACAAAATATCTAAACCCCTGTATTTAATATGAGTTTAGCCCACCCCGATATTTTTAAATTAAAATCATTTTATTTGATGGACATCACACTTTTTAATGATATATACTTTACCCAGCTTAGAGGTATTTTAAATATTAAATACCTTCTTCGTGGAGGGAAGCGGCCTATAGGGCTAATATAAAAATAATAACAATATTAGTAACTGCTCGATAAACTTTGTCTTTAAGGCAACGGCGTATAAATAATAATAAAAACAAAAATGAACGCGAAGCCCACTTTATGTGGGCTTTTTTATGCCTGAAATATACCCTATTCAAGGGTCGGATGCCCACACCACCTTACCTTTTAATGATCTTACCCAAGTTATAAGGCACTTTCTCTTAAGGGATAAAAGTAACTACTCGTTAACCCTTTAAATTAAGCAAGTTGTTGTAGGAGGCACATAGCTTGTAGTTGATGCGCTTCCTATCGTCAGCACATCCTACCTCAATGGCAGTGAGGATCTTAGGTAACTGGCAATAAATAACCCACCCAAATTGTGCAGATTTTTTGTTTCTGATCAAACCATCTCAAGAGGCGCATAGCCAGCTACGGTCGCAACCAGCATCCTGCTTCGAGCGACACTTGCACATCCGTGTGCTTCGTAACGATTGAGATGGTTTATCAGGGACAAAAAAGCCAACAAGGTGGGTGGGTGGGTTATTTGTTGCTGGTTGCCTTAGTAGGTAAGCTTATTCTTTTAAGGTCTCTAAGTAGTCATTCATAATAATCTTTGTATCCCCGCTAAGAGCATGCGGGGATGACGCGTTTTTTGTTAAAAGACTTTTAGCCGACTATTTATAGTAAACTACATAGAAAGACGAACCCCTATCCAGCCAGCTCTTGGTGCCCCTGGTGAAACAAACCGCCCATTATCAAAACTCGCCCCTAACACTCCAGTAGCATCGCCATAAACACCAAAACTCTTATACTTCCTATCAAAAATATTATTAACTCGACCAAACAAAGCAATATGTTGGTTTATTTTAAACTCAGCTTTGGCATTAAAAACCCAGTACCCTCCTAAAGGATCAGTTAAATTTGCTTCATCCCCTCTAAAGTACTGATTACCATTATATTGAGCATCCATAGCCGCCGAGAACACCTTCCATAAATCCACACCTAATGTCGCCTTATACATATGTTCGGGTAAACCAGGTATACG
>JALSLS010000213.1 GCA_026988195.1 Methylomonas sp. | reverse complement strand
CCTTGGAAACGTTGCTTAAGAATCAGGCCTTTCCGCTCTATTTCTAGTCGAATTCGTTCAGCATAACAAAAAGCACCTTTTGCCGTTGCCCCATGTAAAACAAAAACAAACTCCTCTCCCCCGTACCGCCCAATAAAATCACTAGGCCGCGTTAATGTCTGCATGATTTGAGCTACGATTTTTAATGCATCGTCGCCCGCCTCATGTCCACAGCTATCATTAAACTTTTTAAAAAAATCAATATCAATAAAGCCAACAGCCATATTCCTTAAAACAGCCTTATTATTTTGAAATTCTGCAGTCAAATACTCAACAACCATACGCTTATTAAGTAACCCAGTTAAAGCATCTACTTCAGCTCTCCGCTTCTCAAGTTGAAATCGTTTTGCATTATTTAAGGCAACCCCTAACTCATGAATGATGGGTAAAATTTGACTAATATCATTTGAAGTAATAGGAGTATTGCTACTTATATTATCCATATAAAGTAGAGCAATTAATCGATTTTGACTTAACACGGGAACAATAAGATATTCATTTACATCAAACACCTCCAAAAAATTTGTATTAGTCTCACCCACATTAATCACAATAGATTTTCGTTCTCTTAAGCTATTCAAAATAACTTTAGGCAAAGTTTCTAACTTAATTAACTGGTTTTTAAGAATATTTTTACTTAACGACTCAGGCCAACTATAGCCTGCAATCAAACACCGTTGCTTTGCTTTAACTTCAAAATAAACCACACGATCAAAATTAAAATCTGCCTGAATAGCCGCTAAAGTCCAAGGAACTATTTTATTGATTTCAAGGCTTTTATGCGGAACAGTTAAGCTTGTGAACACCTTATCATTTGAAAGGCTTTTAGCTTGCCCTACAGGCTTTTTAAAGTGACTTAGTAGTAAAGCGGTTTCTATTAAGGTCGCCCTTAATTGATTTAAATTTGGAAACTGAATACCATAAAACTCACGGGTATTCTGCATCTCCTTATCAACAAAACTGAGCAAAGATTCGAGGTCTAAGCTAGCAATATTAAGGTTATTTGAAACCTCAGGGTGTAATTCAGGTGGGTTATTAACTTTACTGGAACCTATACCTTGCATCCATGCGATATAATTTGCAAAATTAACAATAGCAATATCTATCTTATATTTTGCATAAGGAGAGTCATCTTGAGGCAAATCATGATGACAGTAAACAATAGCCGAAATTTGTTCGGGAATATCCCATTGCTGACAAAAAACAAAACCCATTTCAGCATGGTTCAAACCAAAAAAGTCATGCTCTCCTTGTAGAGAAGGTTGCTCATCATCCTTACATGCTAGTAAAAAGTCACTATAGCTAACTTTTCCGTGTGTTTCTAAAACAATTTTGCCAATATCATGCATCAAGCCAGCACAATACATTAAGTCTGGATCTTTATGTTTTAATGCCGTTGCAATAGCACGGCTAAGCGAAGCAACAAATAAACAATGTTGCCAGTAAAACAATTGATCAAACTCTCTCTTAGCTTTATGGTGTATCAATTTACTATAAAACAGCTGATTTAAAGCCAACTGCCGTACTGAAGAAAAACCCAGTATATTGACAGCACGTTTAATTGAAGTCACTTTATGAGACAAAGCAAAAGCAGCTGAATTAACATTTCTTAATACCTTGGCTGCCAAGGTTGGTTCTGTTTCAATTAATTGTGACAAATCAAGTACATTTGTCTTTTCATCTTGAGTCAACCTAAGCAGTTTAAGGGCAGCAGCAGGAATAACCTGCAACCCATCAATCTGATGCTTTAAAATTGAATCAGCGGCCTGATTAATAGCTAATATATCATTAGTGATATTGATCATAAGGTATCATCAGCCATAAAAAGAAAAGTAGGTACACAATTAGAAGAGTCATAATCTTATAATTTGTGTAAAAAAACAGGGAACTGCTTCTTAGTTTCTACACTCAGACTGAAAATACTAGCAAATACCTATTATTCACTACATGGGTAGCAAGTTAACGGGTGCTAGAAAGCTATCCAAGAATAGAGAACCTGCTAGTTGACAAGATACTGCCTACAACACTCTAGCTGTATTTTGTTAACAGGGCATTCAAAATAAAAAACAGGTAGCCTTGATGCAGCAAAGCGGAATCAAGGGATCTGGGGTACAAACCTTGATTCCACTTCGTTACATCAAGGCTACAAAAGCTTAACCCCACCACTCCTTCGCTCTAACCTCACTGCCTTTAAGTTAGGATAACAGGTTAGATTTGCTGAGGAACGAAGCGCATCGTTTACAGCTGATGCGCTTCCTGTCGTCAACACATCCTACAGCAATTGCTTAACTTAGGCAGTGTCGCCCCTAGCTCCTTCTCCCAAGTACGGGAGGGGGAGGGAGGGTAATTACGTCTTATTTAACTTTTCCAAAGCCTGTTTAGCCTCTTCTAAGCCTTTGTATTTTGCCCCTTCTACTACAGCTTTTTTTAACTGTAATTTAGCTTCTTCAAGCATTCCTTTATCAATATAAACCATTGCCAAATGATAATTCATTTCGGGTATCACTCCTTTTTGAGTCATTAATGATTCAAAAGAGTCAAGAGCAATATCTAAGTTGCCTTTCTTGTAATTAACCCAGGCAAATGTATCTAAAAAAGCAGGATGCTCTGAATCTCTTAATGGTTCAACTAAGGAAAAAGCTTTATCGATAGCGCCTTCACTAGAACTGTCAACAAGCAAAGCTGCTAAATTATTAATGGCTAATAGGTTTTTGGGATTAAGCTGCAATAAACTTTCATAAGCCTGTATCGCTTTATCTATGTCGCCAGCCATAGTATTTAAAACACCTAATTGCATTAGAAAATACTGGC
>JALSLS010000212.1 GCA_026988195.1 Methylomonas sp. | reverse complement strand
GTACTGCATTATTTGGTATGGCAGGTATTAGAAGAAAAGTAACAGTTTAAGGAAATATTATATCCGCTATAAATTGTAGGGTGGGCAAAGGGGCTCTATCCCGTGCCCACCTTTAGCGACAAGGAATTCAACAAGCAGAAAGTTGGTGGGCACGGAAGCGCTCTTTATCCACCCTTGTATATTAAACATATCTCTTAAACATAGGGTTATTTAACATAAAACGATTATAGTCATGATTGATTTTCTGGGGGAAACCGACCCCTCCCACTTGCTTTAGAGAAAATTGTAGATATTCGAAAATTAAATATTCGAAAAAAAACGAAGCTTGATAAAAAGAATATTTAAATAAATTTTTCTCAATAATTCTATAGTAGACCCCATTCCTTCTTTTAGTCTTTGTCAGTATTTCTTTCAAATCAAAAACTCTGACCCTATTGGTTGTTGGAGTATTACTCTAATAGTTAAAACTTCAATTTGGCAGATATAAACGAAACTATACATCCCGCCGCCGCTTACTGAAAGTACTGATAAAGGCAACAGCCGCAGCGAACATGCCGAATGCTGGGGGTTTCAAGGGGTCAGCCAGCTTGATTTGAATGGAGTACACCAAAAACGGTACTTGCTTCTAGGCTATCTGTTAGACCCGAAACTTTTTCTAGAATTTTGCAACAATTATCCCAAGAGAAGTTAATTAAGGTTGATAGAAAAAGTATTGAGATATTAGATATTAATGGTTTGAAATATTATTGAATTTTTTTTGTTGGGACTATTAGTGTCTTACCAAAAAAGGCAAGCTGTCGCCCATCCCATGGGGAGGCTGTATTTCAGCTTCCCAACAGTATTCAACCGATAAACGACTATATGAAACAAGAAAGACATGGGTTGGGATTAATAGAATAAAAAGGGGGTGACTCGATTTTAAAAAAATAATATCTATAAGGGGTTGATTATTAGTATATTTATTTCAATCGAGTCTGACCCCACATGACCCCATTTGTTTTCATAAAATGTTAATGTAAATTAATTTTTATCGGTTTTAGGTGATAACTATGGCGTGTTTGGCTGTGATTAAATACACTCACCCAAAAATAAATACCATGACTAATGGCAATGTCATAATCCGAACCCGTATCTAATTTCCTTTTTGCTTCAAGTGTCCATTGTCCATTATGCCAGCGCGCTTTGCCTTCTATATCGCTTCTGTCTTCATCAAAATGTGATTCGATATAAATTGAGGGGATTTTAGTTCCAGTAGGTAATGTTGTTGTTTTTGGGTCAAAGGCGATACTGTTATTGGGGGTTAAGAAAATAGGTTTGGTTTTAATTTCATGAGATATTGGGGTGAATTTAGGCACTAATTGACCTGTTTCATTTAATTGCCAGTTATTGATATATCCTGTCTTAGAGTCAGGATCTTTTTGGTAGCCCCCGGTGTAGCGAGAATGGTTTGTATGATTACTTTGAATAGGAGTAGAAAAGTAATTGTCATCTATTAAGCCCATTCCGAGCCCGCTCCGAATTGATTTCCAGTGCCATACATCCAATAACTGACCTGGCTCGGTAAAATGCAAGCCTCTATGGTGAGGGGAGCTTGAAGTATTATGTAAGGGTGTTTCCCCTAGATGTATTGAGCCGGCACCTGCTAATTCAGCTGTTTTTGAAAATAATACGGCAAATTTATCTTCGTAATACAATGTTTCATTAGCATCTTGATAACCATGTTCTAGGCGTTTCCAGCCGTGTTCTGTCTTGACTAGAGGTAAATGATTTAAGCTTTCGCTTTCATCAGGCCAACGAAATATAAAAACAATACTGTTTTGATTATGCACCGCTTGAATACTAACGGGGATGATTTGCTTGTTATTACCTTTATAGGTGTTTACGGTGGTTGAATCAGCGTGTAGCCAGTCTATATCATTAGCAATACCATCAATAGTTGGAAGATTATGACTGTATTTAACCATTAATTCAGGTTGCGTATGGGTATCTACATTTATGAGTAGAGCCATTATTGTAGTAGAAGCTAAAAGACTCCCAATAAAAGTAGCGAGTAATGCTGGTTTAGCAATAAATAACTTTAGAATAGCTTGGGTTTTATCAGAAAAAATTTTGGCGAATATATGTAGCAGAATAGATAAAATAAGGATAAGGGCAGAATAGGAGTGAATATTTAATAGGGTGGCTGATCTTTCTATTAGCTGGCTATAAAGGAAAAGACCGCTTATTATAGACGTTAACAATAATATATAAAGTAGCCAGTAAATTAAAAGGTGGATGACGTTCCAACGGTTCTCTTTGAGTGGTAGGCGCCTAAAGTGATAAATAAAACGCTTCCAGCTGATGCGTCGCCACAAACCAGAGTTTCCTAGGAAGGTAGCGTAAGTTATAACGGTACCTAGCAAGGCGATAGCTGCCCAGCGGTGTAGATCATACATATTACCTTGAGGTAAATAATCTTTTATCAGGGAAGACCAACTGCCACCTTGGCTATCAGCAGCAATTCTAGCACCCGAAACAAATAAAATAGAAATAGAAAAAATAAAGCCCCAATGAATGATAAGGGTTGGTATATCTTTTTTTGAGAGCATGTTTTATATTTTTTTGATCAATAAAACTTAATAAATAGGTCTTGATTAATGGATTGTCTTTATTATAAATAGAGGTTTTAAGGAGAATAATAGAGGGTTTGTATGACAAGGTTGAGACAATAGCTGTGAGAGGTCGGAAATATGCTTTATTTTGTATTGATAAAAGTATAATGAGATAACTTAATATCTTTAACTTTTATCTGATGGCTAAAAAACAAAAAACAGCATTTGTATGTACAGAATGTGGTGCCGATTATCCTCGCTGGG
>JALSLS010000211.1 GCA_026988195.1 Methylomonas sp. | reverse complement strand
TCTATCATCGTCTTTGAGTGGAAATTAATCATACAAACGTGCATGAAACAACTTCCCGATTTCTAACTTGTCTTTTTGCTCCAGATGGAATGATCTCATTCGTTGCGTAGCTGGCTATGCGCCTCATGAGGTCACTCCACCTGAAACAAAAATCCTACGTTATAATTTCGGGAAGTTATTCCATACACGTTCCTTAAAAAATCCATTTAATCTGCGTACCTTGATGAATTTGACTCTGTATTTGCAGTTTCCAGCCATAATTATCACAAATACGTTTTGAAATATTTAAACCAAAACCACTTCCGGGACTATCAGGGTTTTGGAATCCTCGCTCAAAAATATGTTCAATATCTTCAGAAGCAATGCCACAGCCAGTGTCTGTGATAGAGAAGAAGTTGTTATTTAAGGTCAGGTTGATAGACCCCTTATTGGTAAAAATTAAGGCATTTTTTATCAGGTTGCCTATTAAAATAGCAATAATGGCATGGGGGACTGATTGACAAACAGAACGATCTAAATGGCTAATTAATTTGACATCAGTGGCTAAAAGGTCATGGTAATCAATGACTAATTGTTCAATAATTGGGGCTAGATAGGTTTTGTTATTATCAACAGCTCTTTGCTCTAGTTTACGTGAAAGCGTTAACAAAACATCTAACTGTGCTGATATTTCATTGGCTGACTGCCTTATGCGGGATACTTTTTTCTGTAACTGTAAGGGGAGGTTTTTTTGTAAAGAAAGATTCTCGCTTGCTGCAAGAATAACAGCTAAAGGGTTTCTTAATTCATGACTGGCATTACCGGTAAATTCACGTTCACGTTTTATTAAACTATATAATCGTTCTTGAAAGGCATCAAATTCTAAAGCCAAACTTCCGACTTCATCATGTGCATAGTTATGCGCCAAGTAATGAATAGTATGCTCAGGGTTTATAGACTTAACTTCATAGGCTAAAGAAGTGATAGGTTCCAATACTTTATTTGACAGTATTAGCCCATACCAGACCGTCAGTAGTAAAATAATAAAACAGCTGGTAATCAAATAGATAACGAGTTTATTTTCAAGTAAAGAAAAATCCATGTCATCAAGTAAAATATAATAACTCACGTTATCGCGCTTAATCACCCCAAGCTCATACATTCGCCCTTGATGTTCAATATCATGTACGCCTTGTTGATACTCTGCTATAAACTCTAAATTATCCGGAATACTATTGTCGACAATCTTGTAAATCTCCCAGTTTTTAGATTTTTGATGGACAAGTGCAGGGTTCGTATCTGACATGTCGATAAAAAAGTTTAACTCTTGCATGAGAAAAGAGTCCATATATTGTCGCTTAAGGGCTTCTTCAGCTAATAATAAATACACTATCATAAATAAGCTGATGACAAGTCCTAACAAAGGATAAGAAAGAAAAACTCGAAACCGGAGCTTATGTTGGTAATGCATTACTTTAATTGGTAACCAACGCCACGGATGGTATGAAGTAAAGTAGGGGAGGGGGAGGATTTTTCAAGGGCTGATCTTAAGTGATGAATATGGACGCGCAAGGTATCTTTATCTCGTGGGTTATCACCCCATATCTTGAACTCTATATCTCGACGGGGGACTACATTAGGTGCATTTTGAATTAATATTTCCAAAATTTGGTATTCGATACTGGTCAGTGTAATCAGTTTGTTTTCTCGTTTAACTTCTCTGGTCGCTAAATTTAACTCTAGATTAGAAAAGGATAAGTTGGTTTTTTGCTTCTTTAGCATATGTCTTCGAGTTAAGGCATCAAGGCGACATTTTAATTCAGCCAGCGAAAAGGGTTTAACTAAATAATCATCTGCACCATGCTCAAATCCACTCACTTTATCGGCAACCGTATCTCTGGCTGTTAACATAATGATGGGTAGCCATTTATTGGCTTTTTCTCGTAAATGTTGGCAAAGTTCAAGTCCATTAATACCGGGTAAACCTAAATCGAGAATGATAGCATCATAATGATTAACAACTGCCAAATGTAGCCCTGTTAGCCCATCTGTTGCGGTATCAACGATATTATTTTGTGATTCAAAAAAATCTACCAACTCGATAAGTAAATCCTGATTGTCTTCTATTAATAATAATCGTATTGGCATGTTGTTCCGTTTGACAGAAATAATTTTAAAAGATTAATAAGGAACGTGTATGGAATAACGTCCCGAAATTATAACGTAGGATTTTTGTTTCAGGTGGAATGATCTCATGAGGCGCATAGCAAGCTACGCAACGAATGAGATCATTCCATCTGGAGCAAAAAGACAAGTTAGAAACCGGGAAGTTGTTTCATGCATGTTCCTAAGGTACTGACTAAGAAAATAAATAGCTGTTTGTTTAAGATAGCCTAGAGTATCTTTGTTAATGACTGAACTTAAAGGAGGGTATACACTCTCAGCGATTTATATAGAACTGTTGATTATCTTCTTTAATGCTTTTAATATCAAATACCTTACTTAATAGTAATGTTTTGTGATTGTTTTATGAGGTAAATTATTGGCATGCTTTTCGCTGTAGATAAATTAATCATAGTAAAAAAGTAAAGATTGTTGGAAGATTTCGTAACTAAACTGCTTTGACTTTACCCGACAATAAAGAAGTTTTAACGTTTCTAGGTAATGGTTGTTTTCAAGCTTTACAGACTCAAATTATACATAATAGAAAAATCATTATTCAATATTGAAGTGAATAAGGAACATGTATGGAATAACTTCCCGAAATTATAATGTAGGATTTTTGGTATCCGCTATAAGTTACAGGGGAAATAATATTTTTTGAAAAAAACGACCCAGAATAACAAAAAAGACTTGACAGGTTTTTGTGTTAAAAACGGTGGTT
>JALSLS010000210.1 GCA_026988195.1 Methylomonas sp. | reverse complement strand
AATACAATTGCTAAGTTTAGCCATGGCTTAGCTGATGACTTACTTTCCACTCTTTATTTAGCCGCCTCTTGTCCTGTCTATATTGCCCCAGCAATGAACCAAGCCATGTGGAATAAAGCGGTTACTCAAGAGAATATTCAACGATTAAAAGACCATGGTGTGCTTTTTATCGGCCCAGAACAAGGAAGCCAAGCTTGTGGGGAAACCGGCTTTGGCAGAATGACAGAGGCTCAGGATATTTGCCAGATTTTAACCTTACCTTCCTCACAGCACTTAAAAAACCTAAACATTCTGATTAGTGCGGGGCCAACAAGAGAGCCTTTAGATCCAGTGAGATACATTACTAATCGCAGTTCTGGAAAAATGGGCTATGCTTTAGCTGAGGCAGCAGAAAAAGCAGGTGCTAATGTTACTTTAGTGAGTGGCCCAGTTAATTTAGCCGCGCCAAAAAACATTGAATGCATTGCTGTGGAAACTGCGGCGGAAATGCATCAGGCCGTTATTTCTAGAGCTTGCTCCCAGCATATCTATATTGGTGCTGCAGCCGTGGCAGATTATAGCCCTAGCTCATTGAGCAGCTCAAAAATAAAAAAGAAAAATGCTGAAAGTGTTATAAATTTACAAAAAACTAAAGATATTTTGGCTGATGTTGCTAACTTAAATAACAGACCTGCATTCGTTGTGGGGTTTGCAGCTGAAACAGATAATTTAGAACAGTATGCGATAGACAAGTTGAATAGCAAAAATTTGGATATGATTGCAGCAAACTGGGTAGGTAAACAACAAGGTGGTTTTGACTCAGATGAAAATGCACTTCAAGTCTATTGGCATTCAGGACATAAATCATTAAATATGATGAATAAAAAGCAGTTGGCTGAACAGCTAATGAGCCTAATTGTAGAGAAAATGAATGAAAAAAGTACAACTTAAAATTTTAGATAAGCGCTTAGGTAATGAAATTCCATTACCTAATTATGCAACACCTGGCTCAGCAGGCTTAGATTTACGCGCCTGCCTAGAACAAGCTATCACTATAAACCCTGGAGAAACCATTCTTATCCCTACCGGTTTGGCTATTCATATATCAGACCCATCGATGGCTGCAATACTTCTCCCCCGCTCAGGGTTAGGTCATAAACATGGCATTGTTTTAGGTAACTTAGTCGGCTTAATTGATTCAGACTATCAAGGGCAAGTATTTGTTTCTTGTTGGAATAGAGGAAGTACAATTTTCACCATTGAGGTTGGGGAACGTATTGCCCAAATGGTTTTTGTTCCTGTTATTCAAGCAGAATTTGAACATGTTTCAGATTTCGGGGATAGTCACCGTGGAGACGGTGGCTTTGGTCATACGGGCCGACACTAAATAATTAACGGAGAAGTAGAATGGTTCGTATTTTCAGCATATTAGCTATCGTTGCTGTCCTTATGCCGCTCATTGCAGGGGGTGGCATTTATTGGGTTTCACAGTCTGACCTTAATCAAGCAAAAGAACAATCAACTGAGTCTTTAGCTCAAGGGGTTACATTAACTATTTCTAACCATATTAAAGACTTGCAAGAAACCATTGCAACAATGGCACAATCTTCTGATGTCATTGCTGCTATTGAATCGGATGACCCCCGTCAAATGAAATCTACGGCTTTAATGTTAGAGCAATTTATGCCTAATATTATGAGCATTAGAATACTGCCAGCGACAGTCACTAATCTTGATAACTCAAGAGTCCCTCATATGGGAAATGCAGATCTTATCTTGGTTCAAGACACCCTATCAAAAAAGCAAGCTGCGGTGATTCAAGGCCAAGGCGAGAATAGACACTTAGCCATTACTGCGGCCATAAAAACAGGCGATAAAGCTTCAGGAGTGATCCTTGCTAGCCTTAAATATCAACCCCTACAATCTATTTTAAACAGCCCTTATTTAAGCAGTAGCCTGATTGAGCTAAAACAACAAAATGCCTCTTTAGCTAAAACTCGAAGTGTCTCCGGGGAAGTGGTTTTAGATAAACAATTAAAAATACCTCATACCTCTTGGAGTCTTCACTACACCTCTACTGGTCCAGTTAGCAGCTCTTCATTTTCAACTATGATTGCAATCATTGCTATTCCAGTATTTATTATTGGCCTTACTTTATTTATAGCCTACCGCAATACAACTAATTTACTTAGACAAGATCTAGGGACTATTTTGAAAGCAGTTAAAGACCTGTTTTCAAATAAGACCATCGGCAGTTACCCTCTTCACTTTACTGAAATGAAAACACTCATTTCCAGCATGGTTCAATTCAAGCGGGTTTTAGACCACGGTGGAAACGACTTTCCTAGTGATTTAAAAAATGACACCAATTCTGATAACTTTTTTGATGAACCCGATGGTATTAGTTTTCTAGAAATGGATGACCAAGCTTTATCAGAAGGAAGTAGCATTAAAATGCCAGGTAGTCCTATACCATTACCTGAAACAGAACCTGTCGACTTTCCTGATATATCCGTGGTTACCTCCGTAGATGAAAATCAGGAACATGGTTACACTGTAGAAGAGTTGCCACCCGCTGCGGCTCCTGAAACTAGTGCTTCTATTTATAGAGCTTATGATATTCGAGGAATTGCTGATAAAACCCTAACCAAGGAAATAATTTACGATCTAGGCAAAGCGATTGCTTCCGAAGTTAAAGATAAGCATATCAGTACTATTGTATTAGGGAGAGATGGCCGCTTATCCAGCGAATCCTTTGCTGAATCTCTGGCGCAAGGCATTATTTCAACAGGTGTTAATGTACTTGATGTTGGCCTTGTACCCTCTCCTCTGGTTTATTTCGTTGCTCAACATACTGAGGGAAAATCCGCTGTTGTCATTACCGCA
>JALSLS010000209.1 GCA_026988195.1 Methylomonas sp. | reverse complement strand
AAACAAAAAATCTGCGCAATCTGGGTGGGTTATTTATTGCCAGTTGCCTAAGTTTAGTTGATTTTTGTTGAAGTGAAAAGGGGGTAAGCTTAAAAAAAATGTTATATATGTCAGTACCTTTTGTTTTTTATAAGGGGGGAAGTTGCCAGTCAATAGGCCGCTTGCTATGTGATTTAAGATAATCATTTGCTTGACTGAAATGTCGACAGCCAAAAAAACCACGGTAGGCTGATAAAGGTGAAGGGTGGGGTGCTTTTAATACGAGATGTTTTGAACAGTCAATAATAGCTCCTTTTTTCTGGGAATAACTTCCCCACAATAAAAAGACCACATGTTCGCATTTCGTGTTGACGGTTTCGATGATTTTATCGGTAAACTGCTCCCAGCCTTTTCCTTGGTGAGCATTGGCTTTTGAATCTTCCACTGTTAAAACGGCATTTAGTAACAACACACCTTGTTCTGCCCAGCTTTCGAGATAACCATGGTTTGCGGGAGAGATATTTAAATCAGATTCCAGCTCTTTATAAATATTGACTAGGGAAGGAGGTGTTTTGATGTTGGGTAATACCGAAAAACAGAGTCCATGAGCTTGTCCTGCTTGATGGTAAGGGTCTTGCCCTAGAATAACAACTTTCACTTCATTTAACGGGGTTGCTTCTAAAGCATGAAACCAGTTTTGTGAATGGGGGTAGATTTTTTTCTGCGCGTCTTTTTCAGTACGTAAAAAAGATCTTAGCGCTTGCATATAAGGCGCGTTAAATTCGCTAGTGAGTAGGGCTTGCCAACTAGGGGCATTATCTAAAACCACAAGGGATCCTTAAAGAAATTATAGTCAATTATACTTCGCACGGTCACGACTGTCGGTTTCTAACTGCTGTGTTTTTGCCAATAGCTGTCAATGCAGCCGTCGCTATAGTCAAAAAATCAGCAGTTTATAAATTCCATACCCGTGACCGTGTGAAGTATAACCGGAGTTATTAATTAAGTTACATCATAGGGTGTGTTGAGGTACGAAGCGCATCTTTCGGAATGATGTGCTCGGCAACTACTCCGGCACACGCTACCCATGGTGTATCCTTATCGTCTGTATATTCTATGCTTTCGTATTCATTAACAAGAAAGCGTTTTCTTTCTACAGCCCCTAATCATTTCACCCCGTTCTCGATGATGATTGTTACTAATCAAAATCAGTGATAAATAATTCACTTTCTCTCCCCGTAAGCTGGCAACATCATGGATAATCCGCTCTTCTGGCGAGCCTGCTTTTTCTATAAAACAGCTATTTGATAGTAAGTTTTTTTGCTGCAACAGTTCGATAATATCATCCAGTATAGGTTTTACTTTTAATAACACTAAGGTATCAAAGTCATTAAGCAAAGAATCAATCATTTCTAAGCCATAACCAGCTGGAATAATGGCAACCGTATCATCAGTATCTGCCAAAGGCATCTCAGCACGAGCGGCTGCCGCATTAAACGAGGTGACGCCTGGAATGGTCTCTATTTCAATCGTTTCATTTAAGCCTTTAACTGTTTTAGCTAAATGTTGAAAGGTTGAAAAAGTAGAAGCATCACCTTCTACCAGAAAAATAACATCATGGCCTTGTTGTAAAATATCAATAACAGTTTGCGCTGCTTGTAGCCAATACTTAGCTAGAATTTCCTTATCATGGGTCATCGGGAAGATAAGTTCAGAGCTGTTTTCAGGTCTAGTTAGGCCTGCTTGTAATGCTATTTGTAAGGCGTAACTAGTTCCCTTTTTCTTTTTTACCGGATAAGTCCAATAAGCATCAGATTGTAATAAAGCCCATGAACGGCGGGTGATTAAATCTGGGTCGCCAGGGCCTAAAGAGGCACCGTATAATGTTCCGATCATGTTGTTGCTTTCCTTTGTGCTGAAATAACCCAGACAGGGTTTTCGGCCTGCATTCTATGCATATGTAAAATAGGTTGGCTGCGTGAAGCCTGTAATTGGGTCATATCCCAGTGGGTGTCCAGTTTTTTTAAAGTTTCGATGGCAGTGGTTAGATTTTCAATAGTGACAAAGTTCATTACCAGCCAACCTTCAGCATTTAAACGGTTTAAGCATAAATGAATTAAGTCTGCTAACTCTCCACCGGTACCACCGACAAAAATAGCATCAGGGCTAGGCCAATCATCTAGGCCAATAGGGGCTTTATTATTGATTAAATGATAGTTATAGATGCCGAGTTGGTCAGCATTTTTTCCCGCTATTTCAAAATCTGCAATATTTTTTTCAATAGCATAGATATAACCTTGGTTACATAAACGAGCAGCCTCCAGGCCAACTGATCCAGAACCTGCCCCAATATCCCAAACAATACTATCGGGTTTTAATTGCATTCGGGCTAATGAAACGGCTCGAACTTCACGTTTGGTAATTAAGCCTTTATCGGGTTTGCGTTGGTAAAAATCACTGTCTTGCAAGCCAAATAAAACGGTGGGTTGATTTGCTTGTTTGCGATTTAAAATAACAATATCATTGCCATTAAAAGACTGTTCAGCAATAAAGGCGATTGATTCACCATGCAGAACTTTTTCATCATCACATAATAAATTTTCGGCTACTGAAATTTCAAATTGACTGGCTATATTTTCAAGCAGCATCATTCTGGCGATACGGTCGGGTGTATTTTCTGGCCCCGTTAAAATAGCTAATTTATCATGCTTAAAAAGCGCCTGTAATAAAGTGTAAAAGCCATGTTCGGGTCCTGCCGCTTTAGTCCATTCACCCGCATCTTTATGATGAACAGAGATAATTTTGGCATCTTGCCAAGATAAGCCTATTTGCGCAAAGGCTAGTTGGATGGACGAAATATTTGGGATTATTTGTAATTGTTCTGCGGGTAGGTTTTTATATAAATAACTGG
>JALSLS010000208.1 GCA_026988195.1 Methylomonas sp. | reverse complement strand
AGTATTTGCCGTGGGGATATCAATACCACTTTCAATAATCGTGGTACTCAGTAATAAATTAAAGCGTTGGTGATAAAAATCCAGCATAATTTGTTCAAGTTCACGCTCTGGCATTTGCCCATGTGCAATTTTTACTCTGGCTTCAGGCACTAAACTTTCAATTTCTCTAGCCATTTTATCCATAGACTTTACATCATTATGTAAAAAGAATACCTGACCACCCCGCTTTATCTCCCGCTGACAAGCTTCTTGAATTTGAACATCCAGCCATTCACTAATAAAAGTCTTAATAGGATGGCGATTGGGCGGAGGACTGGCAATAATAGAAATATCTCTCAATCCAGCCATCGCCATATTTAAAGTTCTGGGTATAGGTGTTGCTGTCAACGTTAGCAGGTCTAATTCATGGCGCAACTTTTTAAAGTGTTCTTTTTGACGAACACCAAAGCGGTGCTCTTCATCAATAATGACTAACCCCAACTCTTTATACTTTAGCTCTTTTGAAAGTAGCTTATGGGTACCAATAACAATATCTACATTGCCATTTTCTAGCGCCTCAACAATTATTTTTTGCTGTTTTGCTGTGACAAACCGTGACATCACCTCAACCCGTACCGGCCAGTCGGCAAACCGATCTCTAAAATTTTGATAATGCTGTTGAGCTAATAGAGTTGTGGGCACTAATACCGCTACCTGTTTTCCACTTTGTACCGCCACAAAAGCGGCTCGCATTGCCACTTCTGTTTTACCAAACCCAACATCACCACAAATAACTCTATCCATAGGGTGCTGACCGAGCATATCTTGATAAAGCGCTTCAATTGCGGCTTTCTGATCTGGGGTTTCTTCAAAAGGGAAAGCATCTGAAAAAGCCAGGTATTCCGCGTCATCGACTTTAAAAGCGTGCCCTGCTTTTGCTGCCCGTTTAGCATGAATATCCAATAATTCTGCGGCAACATCACGTGCTCGCTCCATCGCTTTTTTCTTAGCTTTACTCCAGCGCTCACTTCCTAATTTGTGTAATGGAGCATTTTCTGCACTTGCACCACTATACCGACCAATAAGCTGTAGCGATGAAACGGGCACATAAAGCTTGTCATCACCCGCATATTCTAGTGTTAGAAATTCAGATGTAATTCCGCCTATCTCAAGTGTTTGCAGCCCAAGGTACCGCCCTACCCCATGTTCTTGATGAACCACTGGCGAACCGACAGTTAACTCATTAAGGTTATTAAAAATATTTTCCAGCTCTTTAGCTGCAGATTTCTTTCGTCTACGCCTCTGCTGGACTTTTTCTCCATTTAACTGCCTTTCGGTGATGATGGCAATGCTTGGGTCAGCCAGCAATACCCCGTGATCCATAGGAGCAATTAAAATACAGGGAGGTTGATCTTCTTGTAAAAATACTTCCCAAGACGACACTGGCTTTACTCTAATTTTAAAGCTGTTTAACTTGTCAATTAAGCCTTCTCTACGCCCGGCTGTTTCAGCAACAAAAAGCACCTTTCCGCTAAACGTTTTCAAGAAGCTTAAAAGTCGACTCGCGGGTTCTTTTAGTCGAATATCAATCACTAAATCCGGTAAAGAACTACAGTTAAACTCATTTGAACTTGAATCAGATACGCCCTCTGTTAAAACGACTCTAGAAAACATAGCTATTTTCTGCTGTAGCTCATCTGCTGATAAAAAAAGCTTTGCCGGCTCTAGTAAAGGCCTATCAACATCATACTTACGCTGTTGAAACCGCTCTTCAGCTCCTTGATAGAAAGTAATCGCTGAATCACCTGAGGATTCAGGTAATACTAATAGCGTTGTTGCTGGTAAATAATCGAATAAGGTTTCAGTGTTTTCTATAAATAATGGAAAATAATATTCGATCCCACCAGGTGCTATTCCTTTGCTAACATCCAGATACAAGATGTTTTTAGCAGAAACTTCAGGAAACTGCGTCCTAAAGGCTTGCCTAAAATGCTTAATTGCATCATCTGTGAAAGGGAATTCTCTAGCGGGAAACAGCTGAATTTTATCTATTTTTTCTAATGACCTTTGGCTATCAGGATCAAATGTCCGAATCGATTCAATATCATCATCAAATAATTCAATCCGATAAGGCAACTTACTCCCCATGGGGAATAAATCGACAATTGAACCTCTAATTGCAAATTCAGCATGTTGATAAACTTGAGAAACACATTGATACCCAACACTTTCCAGTTTAATCCTGTTTAAATCCATATTAAACACCCCACCGACTTCAATAGAGAAGCTATGCGCTAAAACATGCTCCCTAGGTGCCAAGCGATGCATTAAAGTAGCAACAGAAACTACTAAAGCACCTCGTTTGGTTTCAGGCAATACCGCTAAGGTTTTTAAGCGCTCAGAAATTATTTCAGGTAATGGGGAAAAAACATCATAGGGCAATGTCTCCCAATCTGGAAAATGTAGAATGGGGAATGCATCTTCCAAGAAAAATGATAATTCATGCTCAAGTCGTAGTGCTGTTTGATTCTCTGGGGTCACAATCACAAATAAACGATTTTCATTTTTAATCGCAGATGAAATTGCTAGCGAATCAGCACAACCTTTAAGACCAGCCCAAAGTATTGACTGCTTAGCATCTAAAGGTAATTCAGGGGAGGAAATTGAATTTTTGGGCATTACTTTAAATAATTAATAAAAAACTTAATATTATACCTTGTTAGTCACATTAAACGGCTACTTAGGAGCTGGAAATATATAATCGTCAATATTGGACCCATTTTTGTTCCTGATTACCCATGAGCTTCAGCCGTATATAACACACTAGGTCCACGTCATACCAGCAGGGATTGCTGGTATCCAGTGTATAGGGACATACGGTCTGGATAATTAGCTTATACTTGATTATACAA
>JALSLS010000207.1 GCA_026988195.1 Methylomonas sp. | reverse complement strand
ATTATCTCAAGATGAGATTGATGCACTTTTACATGGTGTCGATGATGGTGATGTAGAAACAGATGATATTGAAGCAAGTGGTGACAGTGGAGAGGTTAGGGGGTATGACTTTAATAGTCAAGAACGTATCGTCAGAGGCAGGATGCCTACTCTTGAAATGGTTAATGAGCGACTAGCAAGGTACTTTAGAATATCACTTTTTAATTTTTTGAGACGATCTGCTGAAATTTCAATTTCAGGTATTCAGGTTTTAAAATTTTCTGAATATATTCAAAGTTTATTTGTTCCAACCAATTTAAATATTGTCCGCTTCATACCGTTAAGAAGTCGAGCTTTAATTGTAATGGAACCTCGTTTAGTCTTTACCGCTGTTGATAATTTTTTTGGCGGTGGTGGGCAATTTTACAATAAAGTAGAAGGACGTGAGTTTACACCAACGGAAATGCGAGTTATTAGGCTTATTATTGAATTGTTATTTAAAGATTTAAAAGAAGCCTGGAAGCCAGTGATGGATCTGGATTTTGAGTATATGAATTCAGAGGTTAACCCCCAGTTTGCAAATATAGTGAGTCCTTCAGAAATTGTGATTGTTTCAACTATTCATGTTGAACTTGAAGGGGGTGGTGGTGATATTAATATAGCCATGCCCTATGCCATGATTGAACCTATCCGTGATTTATTAGATGCAGTAAGTAGTGATCGTGGTGAAGTGGATGGGAGCTGGCAGGAGGGGTTAAGAAAAGAAGTTTTACGCAGTGAAGTGGGATTAAATAGTCTGTTAGTAGAAAAGACCATGACAGTTAAAGATGTAATGAACTTTAAAAAAGGGGATGTTATCCCTATCGATATGCCTGAAACAGTTGCTATTCAAGCGGAAGGCGTCGCTGTTTTTAAGGGAAAAGTAGGTTTGTCTGATGGTAACTACGCCATTCAAATAACAGAAAAATTAACACAAGATTCAATGTAGAGTTTTGTTTAACAAGTGATAGTCTTTAGGTACAGTGATGAGTGAAGATGAAGAACCTGTTGGTGGTGATTGGGCCGACGCAATGCAAGAACAATCAGATGCAGAAGCTGGTGATGGCGCTGATTGGGGGGATGCCTTGCAAGAGCAAGGAGATGCTGAAAAGTTGGCTAAAGCTCAGTTTAGTGAACTAGATGACCAGGGGGAACAAGCCCCCTCTAAAGCAGATTTCTCCCCTGAAGAACTTAAATTAGATGTCATTCTTGATGTCCCTGTAACTGTTTCTATGGAAATAGGACGAACTCAAGTTAATATTCGGAATTTATTGCAGCTTAATCAGGGGTCAGTTATTGAATTAGATAGATTTGCTGGTGAGCCGATGGATGTTTTAGTGAATGGAACATTAATTGCTCATGGAGAAGTGGTGGTGGTTAATGATAAATTTGGTATTCGGTTAACGGATGTGATTAGCCCATCTGAAAGAGTTAAAAAATTAGGTACATAGGAATGAGAATTGAATATTTTTAGACAATGTGCCGTTATTTTTATAGGTTTTATTAGCCCTGTTTTTTCGGCAATAGGGGTTGAGCAAAAACAGCCGGTTAATACTGTTTCCTATACGCATATAGTAAACTGGTCTTTAGGTTTAATTGTTGTTTTACTGATATTTTTTGCTTGTATCTGGTTTATGAAAAAGATGGGGGCTTTACCTGTTAATGCTAATGATGGCATGCGGGTTGTCAGTGGATTATCATTAGGAATGCGTGAAAAGCTAGTTTTAGTTCAGATTGGTGAAAAACAATTAGTACTAGGAGTAACGCCTGGAAGAGTTGAAAAATTATTGGTCTTAGAAGGCGAAGATACCTTATTTCAGCAGCGAAACAGCGCGACAGAAAGTGAATTTTCTCAGAAATTTAAAAAAATAATGTCTGGGAAAGTAGATGAATAAATTTTTGTTATTGATGCTTCTTTTGCTAACGGCAACCTCAACTTGGGCTGTACCTGGTATTGAAGCAGTGACCGTTACTACAAATCCTGATGGCGGTAAAAGTTACACGGTGACTATTCAGATAGTTGCATTAATGACAGTGTTAACTGTATTGCCATCTTTATTGTTAACGATGACCTCATTTACTCGGATTATGATTGTTTTGGGTTTGTTGCGGCAAGCCATTGGCACAGCGCAAGCTCCTAGTAATCAAGTTTTACTTGGATTGTCCTTGTTTTTAACTATTTTTATTATGATGCCTGTTTTTGAGAAGGTGAATACGCAAGCCGTTCAACCTTATATGGAAGAAAAGATTAGTGCTACCACCGCCATTGAAAGAGCCTCTAAACCTTTTAGAACCTTTATGATGAGGCAAACGCGGGAGGCTGATTTAGAGTTGTTTATGAGAATTTCGGGTAGGGAGGATTTTGAAACGGTTGATGATGTTCCTTTCTCCCTATTATTACCTGCATTTGTTACCAGTGAACTGAAAACAGCCTTCCAGATTGGTTTTCTGATTTTTTTACCTTTTTTAGTTATTGATCTGGTAGTCGCCAGTGTTTTGATGTCAATGGGGATGATGATGTTATCGCCTATGATTATTTCCCTGCCTTTTAAAATTATGTTGTTCGTATTAGCAGATGGCTGGTCTTTGGTGTTGGAAATGTTAGCGGCTAGCTTTTATGTTTAGCCAATGTTATTCAGTCAAATTGTTGTGGTTTTTTTATTGAGGCGCAGCTCCCATCTGTTATGCTAAGGAATATCATAAGAATGACTGTGGTAGATACTCTAAGTTAATACCCTTAAATTAAGCAAGTTGATGTAGGATGTGCTGACGATAGGAAGCGCATAGCTTGCAATTGATGCGCTTCCTATCGTCAGCACATCCTACTTATTTCCTTACCTTAATGGCAGTGAGACTCTTAGTGGATAAATTGA
>JALSLS010000206.1 GCA_026988195.1 Methylomonas sp. | reverse complement strand
TTTATAAATTCAACTGCACAATTAAAATTTGTTAAACCATTGGAAAGTGGGTTATCTAACGGATAATTGCTGGAGACGAATAAAATAGGGATTTTAATTGAGTTAAAATAGACTCCCAATGCTGCAGCAGAAAAAGCTAAAGTATCAGTGCCGTGGGTAATGATAATGCCATCATATTGAGATATATCTTCAGCCTCGATGGCTAGTATAAGTGTCTCCCAAACGGGGGGAGCAAGGTTTTCACTTAATAATTGAACAGCTTGTAGCGTTTTAAACTGAAGATTATTATCAGAATAGGCGTGGTTATACAGCTCAAGTAGTTTATAGCCCTGTTGTTGATTCGTATTAACGGTGCCATTAATTGCTGTAGAACCAATAGTTCCTCCAGTGAACAGCAATAAAATGTTAGACATAAATTAGAAGACTAGCGAGTCCCAAATACCACAATCGTTTTACCATGAGCAGTAATCAGCCCTTTGTCAGTCAGTTCCTTTAAAACCCTACCCGCCATTTCTCTAGAGCAACCGACTATGCGGCCTATTTCTTGGCGGGTAATACTTAATTGCATACCATCAGGGTGAGTGATTGCATCCGGTTCTTTACATAAATCAAGTAAAGTACGTGCAATACGCCCTTCTACATCCATAAAGGCAAGATCTTGGTACTTACGACTGGTAATTAACAAACGAGTAGAAAGCTGATCTCCTAACATATACAGAATTTCAGTTGCATATTCAGCTAATTCACCCTTTAAAGCTTGTTTTAACCTATCATAAGATATTTCAGCAAGATTACATTTGGTTCGTGTTTTTACGGTAACTGTTCTTATTTCTGAACCTTTAAAAATTCCAACTTCACCAATAAAATCATTTTTATTTAGATAAGCTAAAATTAATTCATGCCCACTTTCATCCTCAACCGTTACACTAACAGAGCCATCAACAATAAATAATAACTTATCACCAACATCACCTGGTCTAATAACTATGGTTTTGTTAGGGTAACTCCGAGTATGACAGAGCCGTAAAAAATGATCTAAAGCATTTTTATTAAGGTTATTTTTTTCGATAAATGACATGCCAACATACCTGTTTAACTAAATTAACGATGTTTAAATGCAGTATTTTAAATAAAAAATCAATAATATCTACATCCCCGTTGTAAAATTATAGACTATTTTAAAAAAGGAGGCGTTTTAATGCAAGCAACAGTTAAGTGGATTGATGGTAGAGCATTTGTCGGTGAAAGTGGAAGTGGACATTCAGTTGTGATGGATGGTCCTGCAGACCATGGTGGCCGTAACATTGGTATTCGTCCAATGGAAATGTTGTTATTGGGAGTGGGAGGTTGTTCTTCATACGACGTGATGGATATTTTACAAAAAGGTCGACATAAAGTAACGGATTGTGTCGCTGAGCTAACGGCAGAAAGGGTTGATGCTGTGCCTAGTGTTTTTAGTACTATTCACATACATTTTAAGGTGACAGGAAAAAACTTAAAACAAGCAGTGGTTGAGCGCGCAGTAAAGCTATCCGCTGAAAAATATTGTTCAGCATCGATTATGTTAGGAAAATCCGTTGATATTACACATGATTTTGAAGTGATAAACCAAGATTAATTAGATGATTTAGGTGGGTCGTGCAGTACCCACCTTGATTTATTTCCAGCTCCCTTATTATTGGTTTTCTATTGCCTCAATAATCTGTCTATATTCCTGCTGCCTAGGTCTATGAATAAAAAGCCCTAATAAGCCAAGTGTAGTAAAGATATAGAGAGAGTTATACTCATCACCCAGCATAAACATCACAAAGCCAAACAAGCCAACAACTTCAATGCTGGCTAACGTTATAATTATGGTTATTAAATAGCGATTTTTTGCAGAGTTACCTCCAGGCATGGTTTGATTAAGCCTTAATAAAATATGGCGTAATA
Organism: Methylomonas sp.; assembly: GCA_026988195.1. Classification (GTDB taxonomy): domain Bacteria; phylum Pseudomonadota; class Gammaproteobacteria; order Methylococcales; family Methylomonadaceae; genus QPIN01. Next base: position 963 of record JALSLS010000206.1, on the reverse strand, counting down.
AATTAGTCAGAGGAAATAGAATAATAGTAACCACATAGAGTATGCTTCGAACAAAGACACGCTGTTCTTCAGCTAAATTTATTCTTATATCACTCCCAATAGTATGGCAAATAACATTGTAGGCAATCAGCATAAGCAACATCATTCCAACAATAATCCAATGCAATGTTAATTCTGATTTTTCTTGAGTGCCTACTTTCATGATGTTTCTGAAGCCTGAGACGAACGATAAATTTTCATAATAACTAAAAAAGCTAAAAAATCATAGACAGCATGAATAACAATAGGTGTCATTAAGTTACGCTCACCACCATAATCTAAAAACAAACCCAGGTAAATGCCAACGCTAGTGGCTAATATTGCGTATAAAGGTGTTATGGCATGTACTAGCCCAAATAAAATATTACTAGCAATCAGCCCAGCCGTCATGCCCCATAAATTCTCCATCCACGGTTGAATAACCCCTCGAAATAAAATTTCTTCTGAAACACCAGCAATCACGGCAAGAATAAATAAATCAGCCCATTGATACCGATGCAAACTGGGGCCTAAAGTATCAATTAAAATTTGCCGTATTTGTTTAATGGCAGTAAAGGGCATGTAATGCATGGCTAAAAAGATAAGAAAGAGAGGTAATGTGCCAAATAGGCCATATAACAGCGCACTTTCAGAGAAAAACAAATATTCAAAAGGGTCTACATCAGCTATCCAACCTAACACCATAGCAACAAGAATAAGAGAACCTTCAAAATAACAGGCCGTCTTAAAAAATTTTTCGGGTTTAATCGGTGTTTTGTCCATAGGGATAAAATAATCTAAATTTGAAATGAAAGACCATTGTAATGCAATGTCCAACCGTTTTTTCAATGGGGTCAGACTCGATTGATAATCTAAAACAAGCTATACTTATTTTTACCTTTGGCTCTCAACTTTAAGTAGGATTAAAATGGCACGACTCCCTCG
>JALSLS010000205.1 GCA_026988195.1 Methylomonas sp. | reverse complement strand
GAGTGGAAAAAAGGCTAAATGCAATTAAGCTGCTAATACTAAGGGGGTGTTTAAGTTTCATGTCCATATTAAAAATAAGTGAAGTAAATGGGTTTAAATGTATTCTATTTTGCTTGAGTTATCAATTAAATTCCTTGATAAATAATGCCAAGTGTAAGCGGTCAATGACATGTAGTTTTTTGAAAGTAGAGGTTAAATGAGCTTTAACCGTCCTTTCAGAAATAGAGAGAGGAGGCTATTACTTTGTTACTAGCGCCAAGACTTATCATTTTTGCAACTTCAAGTTCTCTCTTAGAGAGTGATAATAATAGATTAGCTGATTCAAATTTATTTTGTTCTGCATCGGTGGTCACTGCCGTCGATTTTAGCTGTACTAAAACCCCAATAACCTTTGATATTAAATGGCGTTGAATCCAAACATCACCTTTTAACACATTTTCAATTGCCTGCAGTAATACCTTGCTCGTTACTGTCAGGGAGCAATAGCCAGCAGCTCCATGGATTAAAGCTTCAATTTGTTGCTCATCAGTCCAATGGCTACCAAGAATAAGAAACCGGCTTGTGCTGATATTGAATAAGGGTAATAACTGCTTATTTTGAGTGATGGCATCTGCATCGACAAGGGTGAGGTCTGCTGTTAAATTAATCGTAACATCCATGTCTATAGTTATATCAATTTGATACCCTGTGCTTAAAGCCTCTTTACATATTGCAATTAAGGTTTTATTTTTAGAGAAAATTAAAATTTGCTTCAACTGAATATCCATAAGAAAAATTGGACTATTAACAAAGCTTAACGCTCTCTTAACGCATTAGCTCTTGCTTTTAAAATAGGTTTAAGTAAATAGTCTAGTACAGATTTTTTTCCTGTTAGAATATCTACGTTAGCAGTCATACCTGCAATAATATTAAGCCGTTCTCCATTTTTTTCAAGATAATTTTTCTTGGTTTTTAAGCGGATAAGATAATAACTTTTACCATCTTCTTCATTTATGATGGTATCGGCACTAATATGATCAAGTTCCGCCTCTAACCCACCATAAATAGAAAAGTCATAGGCAGTTAGTTTTACAATTGCTTTTTGCCCTGGATATAAAAAGGCAATATCAGCAGGTCTAACCTCGGCTTCAATAAGGAGTAGGTCTTCAAGAGGAACAATTTCAACTAAATCCATGCCGGGTTGAATAACGCCTCCAATGGTGGTTACTTTTAATTGTTTAATCGTCCCTTTTACGGGTGATATTATTTTGGTACGGGTGACTCTATCCTCTAAGGCTAAAACAGAAGTTGATACCCGCTCTAGCTCTGATTTTGCAAGGTTTAACTCTTCAAGTGCTTCGGTATGAAAACGAATTTCAAGTTCTGCAAGTTTGTTTTTAGCTTCATTTAAAGACGATTTTATTCTAGGAATAGATAACCGTGCAGAAGATAAATCACCTCTTAAGTCATTAGTACTACGCTGTAAGCGTAATATTTCCACTTGTGACATGGCACCTTCAGCAACCAGAGGCTCAGACATGGTAAGTTCTTTTTTTAGTAACTGGTAGCTTCTGGATATTTGAGCTGTTTTAGATTTTAATTCAATCAGATCTTGTTTTTTTTGTCGAATTTGATCTTGTAATATGCGCTTATTGGCTTTTAAACCATTTCTTCTAGAAAGTAATAAAGACTTGGCATCACTGGCAATGGCGGGATGTTTTTGTAACACTTCATCGGGAATAATTAATGCTTGATCGTTAACTTCAGCCGTTAAGCGTGCGGTAGTAGCAAGTAACTCATAATACTTTTGTTTGGTTTCATTAAATGAAGAGGCAAATCGAACAGTATTTAGTTTTAATAAAGCCTGGCCTTTTTCAACAAGGTCACCTTCTTTTACTAGAATATCAGCAAGAATTCCACCTTCTAGGTTTTGTACCACTTGAATATGGCTAGAAGGAATGATTTTTCCTGCACCGCGGGTGACTTCATCCAGTGTTGCATAATGAGCCCAAATAATAGCAATGATGACAAAGCTAAAAGCCAGCCATAAAATAAGGTGACTCTGGATTGATGCCCCATAAAGGTTGGCAGAATTAACATCAGTTAAAAAATCTTGATCTTCAGATTGTTGCTGATACCTTGTTTTTAAATCAGATAGTTTATTTAGCATAATGTTACCCTGAAACCTTAATTTGACCTTGTTTGAGTGCATTTAGCACGCTTTCTTTTGGGCCGTCAGCAACAATTTTAGCTCCATCTAAAACGATTAATCGATCAACAAGAGCCAGTAATGAGGCTCTGTGAGTGATAAGAATTAATGTTTGTGATTTTAATTCATTGGCAAAACGTTGCTTAAATGCTTCTTCAGTACTGTTATCCATTGAATTAGTTGGCTCATCTAAAATAAAAATAGGCGGGGATAATAATAAGGCGCGGGCAACGGCAACACTTTGCCTTTGCCCTCCAGAAAGGGCAGAACCACGCTCCCCAACAGGCAGGTCAAACCCTGCTGGATGTTTGTTTACAAAATGAGTGACGCCAGCAATTTCGGCGGCATGTAAAATAGCCGAATCATCAGCAAAACGAGAGCCTAGGGTAATATTTTCTTTAACACTACCGTACATTAAGGAAATATCTTGGGGAACATAGCCTATTTTTCGACGTAAATCTGAAGGGTCAATTTGCCTTATATCAGTACCATCAATAAGAATTGAGCCTTCTTGGGCCTCATAAAATTTAAGCATTAGTTTTTCTATGGTGCTTTTCCCTGAGCCAATTCGGCCAATAAAGCCAACACGCTCACCGGCATTAATTTTAAAAGAAATGCCGTCTAGAGCTTTGACGGGTTGGTCAGGGTAGCTAAAGCTGATATTTTTAAACTCAATACTGCCTGTAAATGAAGGGCGGTGTAAAAACGTTTTC
>JALSLS010000204.1 GCA_026988195.1 Methylomonas sp. | reverse complement strand
ACGGCATATTCATCAAATATTTCCACAATCAAATTTTTCTCTCCGGGCACACCTTGTACTCGCTCGCCTTGCTGCAAAATAAGATACAGACCACCAGGCAAGCTTTTTAAATATCCATATTTAGCATTAACAATACCTAGCTCATCCCCCTTTCTATTTTGAACAAAAACTTTTTGCATTTGGTTATCCGGCGTTATATTTTGAGTATAGAAAACCAGATCACCCTGACTATATTCACTAAACCTGCCCGCAGAAATTCCCATGATGTCTGCTTTTTTCTGGTCATCATGCATTAATTGATTAGTTTTATTTTCTGCCCATGGAGAAGCGATCATCGAAAAACCAGCAGCAACAACACTAAGAGGAAAAATCAATAAAAAAACAGCTCTATAAATAACAAACGCTCCGCCCCCTGCGGATGCAACCGCAGCCATTTCTTGATCTCGGTACATACGCCCAATAACCATTAATATCGCCATAAAAATTGAAACAGGCAAAAAAGCACTGGTGACCATCACCATTTTCAGTCCCAACAAACTTAAAACAATTTCATTTGATATATTTCCATCAACAGCTCTGGCTAAAACCTTAACAAATTGACGACTAACAATAATAACCACAAGAACCAGCAACACCGCTGATACTGTTTTTAATAAATCCCTTACAATCATCTTATCTAAAATAGAAACAAACCGATAAGATCTTTGGTTATCTTTTTTTTTCGACGCAATGCTCAAACGACCCACCTTAAAAAACTCATGTATAATCCACCCTAAATTATCCCTTTAACATACTTACCTTGATACTCTCTTATGGACTATTCTATAGAAACCTTAGCTTTAGACAAACAACAAACTGATTGCATCATTGTTGGTATTTATGAAAACGCTCAACTTAGCCCGGCTGCGGATTTAATTGACAAACTAAATCAAGGGGTTATCAGCCAATTGATCAAGCGTGGTGACATTAAAGGAAAAAACGCTGAAACATTACTGATTAACCATCTACCAAACAGTTCAATAGATCGCATTTTATTAGTGGGCTTAGGTGAAAAAGAAAAGCTCACCGCAAAACTTTACCGCAAAGCACTATCCTCAACAATAACGGTCGTTAAAACCTTAAAAGTAAAGTCTGTCTGCTGTACTTTAGTTGATATTGAACTAAAAAGCAGCGACAACACATGGAAAACAAGGCAGATTATCGAAGTTTTTAGTGATGTCCTTTACTTATTTCAAAATACAAAGAGCATTAAAGATCCCGCTACTGAATTAAAAAAAGTCACTATTTCAGTCACTCATGAATCAAAAGCTCAGGCAGAAACAGGGCTGACTCAAGGTATTGCTATTGCAAAAGGAATGGACTTAACCAAGCTTTTGGCGGACTTACCAGGTAACCACTGCACACCAAGCTACTTAGCAGAACAAGCCACTAATATTGCCTCCAACAGTAACAACATGAGCGTTGAAATCTTGGAAGAAAGTGATATGCAAGCATTGGGTATGGGGTCGTTTCTATCTGTGTCTCGTGGTAGTCGCCAACCCGCTAAATTAATCGTATTAGATTACCAAGGTGGAGCCAAAGACAGTAAGCCAATAGTGCTTGTTGGTAAAGGGTTAACCTTTGATGCCGGCGGTATTTCTTTAAAACCAGGCGCAGGCATGGATGAAATGAAATACGATATGTGTGGAGGCGCGAGTGTGCTTGGAACCTTACAAGCTGCTGCGGAAATGAGTTTACCCATAAATATTGTCGGCATTGTTCCTTCATCAGAAAACATGCCAGATGGTGATGCTAACAAACCTGGTGATGTTGTTACTAGCATGGCTGGACTTACCATCGAAATTTTAAATACCGATGCTGAAGGTCGTTTAATTCTTTGTGATGCTTTAACTTATGCAAAAAAATTCAACCCTGAAGTAGTGATTGACTTAGCAACACTAACAGGTGCATGTATAGTCGCTTTAGGCAGAGTACCTACAGGACTATTAGGTAATGATGACGCCTTATGTGCTGATTTAATTCAGGCTAGTGAATCAGCCTGTGATAGCTTATGGCGCTTACCAATATGGGAAGAATATCACGAACAGTTAAAATCAAATTTTGCCGATTTAGCCAATATTGGTGGGCGTGATGCCGGCACCATTACTGCTGCTTGTTTTTTATCGCGTTTTACCGAAGACTTCCTCTGGGCTCATTTAGACATTGCTGGTACAGCATGGCGCTCAGGCGGCACTAACAAAGGCGCAACAGGCCGCCCTGTTCCACTACTGTCCCAATATTTAATTGACAGAGCAAATGCCTAAAGCTAGTTTTTATATTTTAGCGTCTGAATCATTATCAGATCGTTTTTTGTTTGCTTGTAAGCTTATAGAAAAAGCCTATCGTAGCGGTCAGTTTTGTTATGTTTATACTGACTCGCTACAACAAAGCCAACAGCTTGACAATCAATTATGGACCTTTCGAGAAAACAGCTTTATTCCTCATCAGCTATATGATGACACAACAAATATAGCACCTGACTACCCAAAAACAGTCTTAATTGGCACACAAACGGCACCCAAAAACTGGCAATCTGTTATTTTTAATCTATCATCAAAATACCCTGATGATTTGACACAAACCGAACGCGTTTTAGAAATTCTTGATAATAATGAAGCGTTAAAACAGGCAGGGCGACAGCGGTTTCGTCAATATAAACAAAATGGCTTTGATATATCAACGCATAAGATATAAGCAGCCAACTTCTGACTCATACTTTTTTGCGGACCAAAGTCTGCTCTACATCAAAACTATAGATACTTTCCATGGAAAAAACATACGCCCCTCATTCAATAGAACAACGCTGGTACAAAACTTGGGAAGACAAAGGCTATTTTAAAGCAAAGCCCGAAGGTGAATCCTATTGCATTATGATTCCACCGCCTAATGTCACAGGCAGTCTACACATGGGGCATGCATTCCAAGACACCATTATGGATGCCTTAAGCCGTTATCATCGCATGAAAGGCAAAAGCACCTTATGGCAACCAGGGAGTGACCATGCGGGGATTGCAACGCAAATGGTGGTTGAGCGTTTAGTGAATGCCGAAGGTAAAACGCGCCATGATTACGGCCGCGAAAAATTTGTTGAAAAAATCTGGGAATGGAAAGAACAATCAGGTAATACCATTACCAAACAATTACGCCGTATGGGAACTTCTTTAGATTGGGAAAAAGAACGTTTCACTATGGATGACGGCATGTCAGATGCCGTACAAGAGGTGTTTATTAAGTTACATGAAGAAGGCTTAATTTACCGTGGAAAACGCCTTGTAAACTGGGACCCTGTATTACACACCGCTGTTTCTGACTTAGAAGTCTTATCAGAAGAAGAAAATGGCTTTATGTGGCATATGCGCTATCCATTATCAAATGGTTCAGGCCACATGATTGTTGCAACCACTCGCCCAGAAACCTTATTAGGCGACGTGGCCGTTGCCATCCATCCCGATGATGAGCGCTACAAGCATTTATTAGGTGAGTTTTTAGAATTACCCTTAACCGGTCGTCGTATTCCTATTATTGCTGACGAACATGTAGACCCTGAGTTTGGTACTGGTTGTGTAAAAGTAACCCCTGCTCATGATTTTAATGATTATGATGTTTGGACACGCCATAAAGATCATGCCGCTATTATGGACTCACCACATGGCGGACTAATCAATATCTTTACTGAAGATGCAGCTATTCGCGCCAATGAAGAAGATGAAGGCGATCTTATACCGGCTAAATATATCGGCTTAGATCGCGTTGACGCTCGCAAACAAATTGTTGCCGATTTAGAGGCACAAGGCCTGCTTGAAAAAACGGTTGACCACAAGCTTGTTGTTCCTAGAGGTGACCGTTCCAACAGTATTATTGAGCCTCTTTTAACCAAACAATGGTATGTAAAAGTTGGGCCACTGGCTAAACCTGCCATTGAAGCCGTTGAAAATGGTGATATTAAATTTGTCCCGGATAACTGGAAAAACACCTATTTTGAATGGATGCGTAATATTCAAGACTGGTGCATTTCTAGACAGATCTGGTGGGGACACAGAATCCCAGCTTGGTATGATGATGAAGACAATATTTATGTCGGTCGTTCTGAGCAAGAAATTCGTGAAAAACATGCTCTAGCAGCTGATTACCCTCTAAGACAAGATGAAGATGTTTTAGATACTTGGTTCTCCTCTGCCTTATGGCCTTTTTCAACACTCGGTTGGCCTGAAAAAACACCGGAACTAGCACAACATTACCCAACCAGTGTATTAGTGACTGGTTTTGATATTATCTTTTTTTGGGTTGCCAGAATGATTATGATGGGGCTTAAATTTCAAGGTGAAGTCCCGTTTAAAGAAGTTTATGTTCATGGCTTGGTTCGTGATGCCGAAGGACAGAAAATGTCAAAGTCAAAAGGTAATGTACTTGACCCTATTGATTTGATTGACGGTATTGATTTAGAAGCCTTGGTTGAAAAACGTATGGGCGGCATGATGCAACCGCATCTACAAAAGAAAATTGAGAAAGCCACTCGTAAACAATTCCCAGATGGCATTCCTTCTTTTGGTACCGATGCATTACGCTTTACCTTTGCCTCATTAGCAACAACAGGCCGAGATATTCGTTTTGATTTAGCGCGTGCTGAAGGCTACCGTAACTTCTGTAATAAAATATGGAATGCCGCTCGTTACGTATTAATAAATACTGAAGACCAAGACAACGGATTATCAGATGCGCCTTGCAAGTATTCACAAGCTGATTTATGGATTACTTCTCGCTTAAATCAAGTGATCACCACAACCAGCGAAGCCATAGAAAGCTACCGCTTTGATTTAGCCGCACAAGCACTGTATGAATTCACTTGGAATGAGTATTGTGACTGGTATTTAGAATTAGCAAAAATTTCTCTGCAATCAGATGATCAAGCACTGCAACGGGGCACTCGTAAAACATTAGTGAATGTCTTAGAAAACATTCTGCGTTTAAGCCACCCTATCATGCCCTTTATCACTGAAGAAATTTGGCAGCGTGTTGCGCCATTAGCCGGCATTACAGCTGAAACTATTATGTTACAGCCATACCCAGAAGCTGATCAGAGTCAAATCAACCTTGATTCTATCAATGCTACAAAATGGATTATGGATTTTATCCTAGGTTTACGCCGTATTCGTGGTGAAATGAATATAGCACCAGGAAAGCCACTTCCTGTATTACTACAAGGCTGCAGTGCAAGTGATTTAGCCTTTGTAGAATCAAGCAAAGATTATCTATTGAAATTAGGCCGCGTTGAATCCATTACGGTTCTTGCTGCTGATGATATTGCTCCTGAATCAGCGACTTCACTTGTTGGTGAAATGAAGATTCTAATTCCAATGGCAGGCTTAATTGATAAAGATGCAGAAATTGTACGCTTAGAAAAAGAAATCGCAAAAATACAAAAAGACTTACCTCGTATTGAAGGAAAATTAAGCAACCAAAAATTTATTGATAAAGCACCGGCTGCGGTTATTGACAAAGAAAAACAAAAATTAGCCACATTACATTCTTCACTAAAAAACCTTGAACAACAGTTATTAAAAATTAAAGCGCTTTAACAATGGAAAATTCTGACACAAAGATTATAGACCCTCAAACACTAGAGCAGTGGACAGGGGTTCTTTGTGAGCAGGAAATGCCTATTTTTTCCAACACCGCCTACAATATTTATAACTCATTAGATAAAAACAAAGGGGCTATGGAATTGGCCTCTATTATATTGCAAGACCCCAACCTTACCGCAAAATTACTTAAAGTGAGTAATAGCGTTCATTACAACCCTTCCAACCAAAAAATGAGCACCATTTCTAGGGCTATTGTTATTTTAGGTTCGAATACTGTGCGCGAACTCACCATTGCCTGTTCATTTTTTGAGTCGATCATATCCCCTGAAAACAAGCATCGAGCCAATAAAGAGATTGGCCATGCTATTCACGCCGCAGTTCAAGCAAAAGAAATCGCTTTAAAATGTAACGATAAATCGCCTGAAGAAGTCTTTATTGCCGCATTACTTAATAATATTGGTGCGATTACATTCTGGTGTTTCGGCGGAAAAAAGTGTAACTATGTTGCTGAATTACTACATTCAGGGCAATACACGCCAGAACAAGCTGAAGAAAAAGTACTTGGCTTCACCCTTAAAGAGTTAGGGCAAAGCCTAAGTAAATCATGGAATCTTGGCGGCTTAATTGAAGAAGCTATAATAGAACCGGATAGCTCAAATATTCGTCCCCAGATAGTCCATTTAGCAAATGACATTGCTGGTGCTATTGATGAAGGCTGGGATTGTGAGGCAATGGAAACTAGCATAATAAAACTAGAGAAACTGACGGGTGAAGACCCCACATCCATTGTAGAAACATTAAAAGATAACGCCTCTTCAGCCATCAAAATAGCCTGTAAATTTGGAGCTCATGATGCATCACAGTTTATTCAAGCAGAGCAACCCTTACCTGACCCCGTTATTTCTAGCAACGAAAGCACTGATAAAACCCAGATACAGCTGCATATATTGCAAGATATAACCCAGCACCTTAGTGGAAATATCGACCTGAATTTACTCTTTGAAATGGTGGTAGAGGGCATTCATCGAGGAATAGGCATGGATAGAACACTCTTTTCCATCCTCAGTTTAGATAAAAAATCTTTAGATGAAAAGCTTACACTTGGCTGGGCAAAACCACTGAATGATCAGAAAAAAATAAAACTTGAGGTTTCAAGCCTTCCTGCAAACTTATTTTATAAAGCCATCAATTCTAATGCAGGCATTTGGGCTAAGCCTGACTCGGATAGTATTTTATTTACCCCTAGTGTCATCAACCGTATAGGTAAATCAGAATGTTTTCTACTCCCTATTCGTTCAGATAATAAAACCATTGGCTTAATTTATACTGATCGCTCCACTCACCAAAAACCATTAACAGAAGAAGACTTCAACGTCGCAAAACATTTTTCCCAGCAAGCCATTATTGGCTTAGCTCTCTATAAAATAAACAAAACATGAACGAAAAAGAGTTTACTGACCTACAGGTTTTTCTGGTAGAGCCATCACCTACTCAGCAAAATATTATTAAACAGTTTCTTTTCGATTTAGGCATATCAAACATCACCTTCATTGGATCTGGTAAAGAAACACTCAACCTGTTAAAACAAAGTTCCCCCGACTTAATTATGAGTTCTATGTACTTGCCAGATATGACAGGGGCTGACCTAGTACATGAAATCAGAGATGATTCAAATTCATATGATATGGCTTTTTTATTGATATCAAGTGAAACAAACCTTAAATATCTAGAGCCTATCCGGCAGGCAGGTGCAATTGCCATCTTACCAAAGCCTTTCTCAAGTAGTGACTTAGACGTTGCCTTGTCAGCCACACTGGATTATTTAAACCCGCAACAAGTAGAACTTGAACACCTAGATATTGAAGATATTATGGTGCTTGTGGTTGATGATAGCCCAACGTCTTTAAAATATATCACCAAGATTCTCAACGATATAGGTATTGATCAAATTACCCTAGCAACAAACGGGCAAGAAGCTTTTGAGTTAATAAATGCTCATTTGTTTGACTTAATTGTTACAGATTTTAATATGCCTAAAATGGATGGATTAGCGTTAACAACCTCTATTCGCGATAAAAGCAGTCAGAAAACAATTCCAATTCTCATGCTAACAAGTGAAAAAAATGAAAGCCGGTTAGCCGCAGTAAAAAAAGCGGGCGTATCCGCTATTCTAGACAAACCCTTCAACCCCTCTTCTATTAGAAAATTAATAGCCCAGCTACTTAACTAAAGAGTAAAAATTTAATAATACCTAAAAGTTTGGCACAGGTTTTTTGTTCACCTCCCTAAAGTAGCTACCGAAAAGATTACCTCATTACCTATGAGTTTCCGCCAAATCATATGGAAAAAGAATAAACCCTTGTGCTACGCGTCATCCCCGAGGTCTTTTGTCGGGGATCCATTTTCAGTAAACTAGATTCCTGCTAAGAGAATGCAGGAATGACGAGGTTGCAATATTGGCTTTTTTTAAATGGCGGAAGCTCATGGGTAATCAGAAAAGGTTATCTTTTAACCCCAATTAAAATAATTGTTAAATGCTTACCTCTTAACCTAGACAAATACCATATTTCATCTATATTTTCAGTATTAAAGAATAAAATTTACAAAACACATGGCAACAACTCAGTCTGATCTACAATTTGGTGGCCTAATAAAATGTCTTATTGCTAAAGACATTATTTCTGAAAGCGATGCAGCTCAACACTCTGCAACAGCCCAAAAGAAAAAAACCCCCATTATCAGCCACTTAGTATCCAGTAAAATTGTAGACAGTAAAACAATAGCCTCTATTGCCTCAGTTGAGTTTGGTGTACCTTTTTTTGACATTAATGCAATGGAGCCAGGCACATTCCCAACAAACCTGGTTAGCGAAAAACTTATTCGTCAACACCATGCACTGCCTTTATTTAAACGAGGGAATCGGTTATTTATTGGCTTATCTGACCCGACCAACTTTCAAGCACTTGATGAAATCAAATTTCATACACGGCTAAATACTGAAGCAATTCTTGTTGAAGAAGATAAATTAGTTACTCTTATTGAAACAGCACTTGAAGCCGCCGACACTTCAATGACAGATCTTCTAGACGAAGATTTAGATAATTTAGAAATATCTGGAGGTGATGAAGCCCCCCCGCAAGATGATAATGATTCAGATATAGATGATGCACCCATAGTACGATTTGTCAACAAAATACTGCTAGACTCTATAAAAAAAGGGGTTTCTGATATTCACCTAGAGCCCTACGAAAAAACATTTCGAATCAGATTTAGAGGTGATGGCATATTATATGAGGCAGCAAGCCCCCCAGCCAATATAGCTCACCGCATTGTCTCACGCATAAAAGTGATGTCAAAAATGGACATTGCTGAACGCCGCGTTCCGCAAGATGGTCGTATAAAAATGCAACTATCAAAAAACAGAGCAATTGATTTTAGGGTCAGCACCTGCCCCACTTTGTTTGGTGAAAAAATTGTAATGCGAATTTTAGACCCGACTAGCGCCCAAATTGGTATTGAAAAACTTGGATTCGAACCCGACCAACAAAAACTATTTTTAGATGCTATTCACCGTCCTTATGGCATGGTTTTAGTGACAGGCCCCACAGGGAGTGGAAAGACAGTTTCACTTTATACAGGGCTCAATATTTTAAATAAAATTGAAAGAAACATTTCAACTGCAGAAGACCCGGTAGAGATAACCGTAGAAGGTATCAACCAAGTAAATATGAATGTTAAAGCAGGGCTAACATTCGCTGTTGCATTAAAAGCATTTCTAAGACAGGATCCTGACATTATCATGGTTGGGGAAATTCGAGATATAGAAACCGCTAGCATAGCTGTTAAAGCAGCTCAAACGGGTCACCTAGTATTATCAACCCTACACACTAATGATGCCCCGCAAACTATTAACCGTTTAATGCAAATGGGAATTGAGCCTTTCAATATTGTCTCTGCGGTAAATTTAATCATGGCTCAACGCTTAGGCCGTAGGCTATGTGAACATTGTAAAAAACCAGCGGATTACCCTGAAAAGACCTACCTTGATGCGGGCTTTAAAAAAGAAGAGATTAGCTCTCTGAAAGTATTCACCCCTGTTGGTTGTGACCATTGTAAGGAAGGCTATAAAGGTCGTGTTGGTATTTATCAAGTGATGCCCATTAGCGAAAAAATGCGAGCTCTCATTCTTTCGGGTGGTAACGCCATGGAAATGTCTGAACTTTCAAAAAGTGAAGGCATTAATGACCTAAGAGCCTCTGGATTAGACAAAGTACGTCAGGGAATCACTAGCCTTGAAGAAGTTAACAGAATAACGGAGGAATAATTATGGCGGCTGAAGTAGAACAAATTGATTTCGTTTGGGAAGGAAAAGACAAATCAGGCAATAAAACCGGGGGACAACTCAGCGCAAAAAGTGAAACTATTGCACGAGCAGATCTACGCAAAATGGGTGTTCGTGTTATAAAAATAAAGAAAAAAGCAAAACCTTTATTTAGCAAAAAAACCCAACCGATATTACCAGGCGATATTGCAGTCTTTGCCCGCCAACTTGCCACTATGCTTGATGCAGGGGTTCCCTTAGTTCAAGCGTTTGATATTGTGGGGAAAGGCCATAAAAACCCTAGCATGGCTGATATGCTGCTCTCCGTAAAAGCTGATATTGAAGGCGGTGATACACTTGCTGAAGCACTCCGAAAACAACCTCTTTATTTCGATGATTTATTCTGTAGCTTAGTAGAAGCGGGCGAACAAGCTGGGGTACTCGAAACCTTACTGGATAAAATTGCCACTTATAAAGAAAAATCGGAATCAATAAAGAAAAAGGTAAAAAAAGCCCTAACTTACCCTATTGCCGTGCTTGTCGTTGCCTTTGTGGTAACGGCTGTCCTACTCATTTTTGTAGTCCCCGTGTTTGAAGATTTATTTAAAAGCTTTGGAGCTGACTTACCAGCCTTTACAAAATGGGTTATAGGCTTATCAGAATGGGCTCAAGAGTGGTGGTGGGCTGTTATAGGTTCTATCATTGCCTTTATTAAAATATTTTCCTATTTTAAACTTCGTTCGGCAGAGTTCAGGCATTTTATTGATAGAACCCTACTCAAAATCCCTGTTATTGGCGACATTCTTAATCAATCTGCACTTGCTCGTTTTGCTCGTACCTTATCAACTATGTCTGCTGCTGGAGTCCCCCTAGTTGACGCACTTCAATCGGTTGCAGGAGCTTGCGGTAATATTGTTTATTCCATTGCAGTCTTAAAGATACGAGATGATGTTGCAACAGGGCAACGCTTACAATTTTCTATGCAACAAGTTGATATTTTTCCACACTTGGTAATACAAATGGTTGCCATTGGTGAGGAGTCAGGAAAAATCGACAGCATGCTAGATAAAGTAGCTGACTTTTATGAAGAAGAAGTGGATAACTTAGTTGATAACCTAAGCAGTTTAATGGAACCTTTTATTATGGTAATCCTAGGAACCTTAGTAGGCGGTTTAATTGTCGCTATGTACCTTCCTATCTTTAAACTTGGTGCAGCCGTCGGTTAAACCTGAGGGGGTAGTGTGTTTTGTTTCAAAAAGGACTTCAATAGATTACAACCAAGCAGCCCCGTTCAAATAAGGCATAAATAGCAGGGGCAGTACCTTATACCTGCCCTTAACAACCAGTCTTTCTAGGTATTCTTTAAAGCTCTTGGTGAAGGTACAAGCTTTATTGTGGCCGATAGTTTTGAGGCTTTTATGGATAAGGTGAGTGCTTGAAGTATTGGAAAATTTGATTTTTTACCCACTCACTTTTCAAAAGAGCCAAAATTTAACGACTATACTTTAATGTTAAAAGCCATGGATGACTTACAGCCTATTCTTCACCTTTAAATCGACTTATTTATGCAACAACTCAATATTATTCTACAGTCTTCACCCGAATTATTCACCGTGCTTATTCTTATTATTGGCTTGCTTGTGGGTAGTTTTTTAAACGTGGTCATTTATCGCCTTCCCGTGATGATGGATATAGGCTGGAAAAAAGAATGCAAAGAATATTTAGAACTAGAGGATACTGATACTGATACTGACAGTGAACCCTTTAACTTAATGGTTCCCTTATCTCGTTGCCCTAGTTGTCAATCAGCGATAAAGCCTTATCAAAACATTCCTGTTTTAAGTTATGTGTTTTTAAAAGGGAAATGTGCAAACTGCAGCACTCATATAGCTTTACGTTACCCTTTGATTGAAGCTTTTACTGGCATAGCATCGGCTATGGTGGCTTGGCAATTTGGCTATACTATTGCAACACTATTTGCCTTAATACTAACTTGGTCACTTATTGCACTTAGTTTTATAGATATTGACCACCAACTATTACCTGATTCCATTACCTTGCCTGTGCTCTGGCTAGGTTTATTTTTAAGTATATTTTCAATCTACACTGATACCACGGCCAGTATTATTGGTGCAATTGCAGGCTACCTCAGTTTATGGATTGTCTATCACCTGTTTAAACTAGTCACTGGAAAAGAAGGGATGGGCTTTGGCGACTTTAAATTACTGTCTTTATTTGGTGCCTGGTTAGGCTGGCAGTATTTGCCTCTCATTATTCTACTTTCTTCTTTAGTAGGGGCTATCATTGGTATCTCAATGATTATATTGACTAAAAAAGACCGTAACATCCCTATTCCCTTTGGACCTTATTTAGCTGCAGCGGGTTGGCTAGCCCTTTTATGGGGTGATAAAATCAATACTCTTTATCTAAGTACCGTGGGGTTGTAACAGTGCTAAAAATTGGCTTAACAGGCGGGATAGGCAGTGGAAAGTCAACTATATCAGCACTTTTCAGTCAATTTAACATCCCTATCATTGATGCTGATATTATTGCCCATCAACTAGTAGAACCCCATAAACCCGCGCTATTATTACTAAAAAAACAGTTTGGGGACAATATTATTAACCCTGATCACTCCTTAAATAGACACTATTTAAGAGACTTAGTCTTTTCTGATAAAGACAAAAAAAAACAATTAGAGTCGATCCTCCACCCTCTCATCTTTCAACAAATGCAAGCAGAGTGCGATCAACAAAATGCACCTTATGTCATTCTGTCTATTCCTCTATTAATAGAAACAAAGATGACCTCCTTTGTTGACCGAATATTAGTTATTGACTGTCCGGTTGAAACTCAAATTGAAAGAGTCAAAAAACGGGATCAGCTCTCAGCCGAACGAATTTTATCCATTATTTCCAGCCAAGCTTCTCGAGAAACAAGACTGTCTTATGCGGATGACCTTATAGATAATTCAAATTCAAGTTCTCAACTTATAGAGCAAGTCAAAAAATTTCACCATCAGTATATCAATTCAGCTATTTCATCCTAAAAAAATCGTGGACAACTAATTTTTTCTAGGTAAATTTACGCTATTAACGTAAACTAAACAGCTATTTTAATTTTAGTTCTCTCTGTTTGTGAATACACCTACCGTCTACGAATTCCCATTAAATGAACGAATCAGGGTATTTATGCGACTAGAACAGCTTTTTGAACAGCTTAACCACTTTATGAGTGGTTCAACAGTTTCTGACCATCGAGCTGTTATTTCGGTATTACTCGATATTCTAATGATTTTTAGCCGCAATAATCTAAAATCAGAACTCCTTAAAGAGTTAGACCGGCACTCTAAAACTTTAAACCTCATTTCTAATAGTCAGGGTGTCGATTCAGATAAGCTCAATCAAATTTTAAGCAATTTAAAAGCTATTAGTAAAAAGCTCTATGATACCAATGGAAAAATTGGTAGCAAAGTTATGGAAAGCGACTTATTTCAAAGCATTTCACAACGTAGCTCTATTCCAGGAGGCTCATGTTCTTTTGATTTACCTGCCTTTCATTATTGGCTAGAACAAGACAAAGAAACCCAGCAACTCGACCTTTTACAATGGACAGAACCTCTTGATAACATCCGAGAAGCCATTGAATTAATCCTAAGCTTTATTCGTCAAAGTAGTTTGCCAACTCAAGAGTTAGCAACCTCAGGTTTCTTTCAATTATCATTAGATAAGTCACAACCCTTCCAACTTATCAGAGTTGCCACAGACCCAACACTTCCCTTATTCGCTGAAATAAGCGGGGGTAAGCATAGGTTCACTATTCGTTTCATGGCACCTTCTTCTGGAATAGTCCGTCCATATCAAATAACGGAAAATGTTCCCTTTTCACTAACCTGTTGTATTTTTTAAGCATGAAAAAAGAAAACAGTAGCACTCCACTTATTGTGTCATGTCCAACCTGCCACAATAGTGTCACTTGGAATACTAAAGAAACCTTCAGGCCTTTTTGCAGTGAACGCTGTAAGTTAATTGACTTAGGTGAATGGGCAACAGAGGAAAAAGTAATTCCTGGTGACCCTATTCATTAAAGCAACCTCCTATCTTATTCCGACCTTAAAGCCTCTAAAGGACGTAGTCGAGCCGCCTTTATAGCAGGAATAACACCAGCTATAACCCCAATTAATAAAGAAATAATAAATGCCGTACAGATATAACCCCATGCTAATTGCACCGGCAAACCAGGTACCATAAACTTGATCGACTGTACTATAAATATTCCCAGAAAAATACCAATAACACCGCCTATAACACTTAACACCAAAGCTTCTGATAAAAATAGCTTAAAAATCATGGCTTTTTCTGCGCCAACAGCCCGTAATAAACCAATTTCAGAAATACGTTCAGAAACAGCAACCGTCATGATGGTTAAAATACCAACCGACCCCACTAATAGTGAAATACCCCCCAAGGCAGCTACTGCTAAAGTCAGTATATTTAAAATAGAGTCCATACTTTTAAGCATTTGATCTTGAGTAATAATAGAAAAATCTTCTCGGCCATGTCGACGTTGTAATAAGTTTGATATCTGTTTTTCAATTGCTTTAACCTGTGTATTTTTATTATACAACAAATCAATTTCCATCACACTTTCACGGTTAAACATTTCCAAGGCTTTTGCGGTTGGGATATAAACCGTATCATCCATATCAAACCCCATCATTTGCCCTTTTTTTTCCATGACTCCCAACACTCTATACCGATCATTTCCAATGCGAATACGTTGACCTAAAGGGCTTGTTTTAGCAAATAACTGAGCTGCCAGCTTATCCCCTAACACGGCGAAAGCGCGTGGATTAGCTTGTTCATTTTTGGGTAAAAAACGCCCTCTAGCAACTTTGATTTTCCATATTTCGGGTACAGCAGCTCCCACCCCCAAAACGGTTGTGCGCCTTTGTTTTTTACCCGTCTCTATCCGTGCATTACCTTGAACCAATGGCAAAGCCGCAATAATATTTTCAAGTTCCCCTAAACTTATTGCATCAGCAATTGATAGAGGGCGGACGGTACTAATCGTCGCACCGGAAAGACCTAAAGTGGTGGTTTTTCCTGGAAATACAGCAATTAAATTAGTCCCAAATTGGGTAAATTCAGTTAGCACAAAAGCATGAACGCCTCGCCCAATAGAGGTTAAAACAATCACCGATGCAATACCAATAACCATTCCTAAAGCAGTTAATATAGAGCGTAATTTATGGCTAATGACCGTTTTATATGCCAAGTTGATAATATCGAAATACTGCATAACTATCGTTTATTAAGCGCAGTAACGGCGTTCATTTTGGCGGCTTGCCTTGCCGGTAATACCCCAAAAATTAACGCCGTTAATAAAGCAACGGCTAAAGCTGAAAATACCGCCCACATCGGTAAATACAGTGGAAACTCGGGATAACTCACTTGTAAAATCAGCAAAATAACTTTTCCTAGCAACAACCCCGATAATGCCCCCGCTATTGATACCATAGCCGCTTCGGTTAAAAACAACCATAATATCTGACGTTGAGTTGCTCCCAATGCTTTTAACAGCCCAATTTCAGCTGTTCTTTGAGTCACACTGACCCACATTACATTCATTACTAATATTCCCGCAACGGCCAAACTAATACTGGCAATGCTTGCTACCGTTAAAGTCAATGCCACTAATATTTCATCAAATGTATTCACTACACTATCTTGGGTAATCAAGGTGACATCGTCTTCCCCTTCATGCCGTAATTTAATAAGTTCACGAATATCATCAACAGCCTTGTACATCCCTTCCTTAGATTTAGTTTCGACTAAAATTCTAAATAAAGACTGGGTATTAAATAGAGCTTGAGCAGAGGCAACAGGGACAATCACCATATCATCAAAATCAACACCTATTGACTGTCCTTCTGATGCCAAAACTCCAATAACCCTAAAGCGTCGATCATTGATACGTAACCATTGCCCCACAGCCTGCTGCCTTGCAAACAACTCATCCTTTATCGTTTGCCCAATCACACAAATTGACAGGGTTCTATCAATATCCATCTCCGGTAGAAAGTGTCCTTTAGACAAACTTAAATGCCTCACCCTGCGTAATGCTGATGTTGAACCCAGGATTGTCACTTCTCTTTCCAAGCCCCTAATAGAGACAGGTGCCGCCCCTACCGAAATGGGGGCAATCGCAGCAATATGGTGGCTTCGATATAAAGCATTAGCATCCGCTAAAGTTAAATCTCTTGGCGTTGCACCAAATAATGGAGGTTGCCCTCCTGTTGTTTCCGTACGTCCAGGTAAAACAATGATTAAATTTGTACCTAAAGCCTGAAATTCATTAACGATATACAGCCGTGCACTTTCCCCTAAAGCCGTTAAGATAGTGACCGAGGTTATTCCTATACTCATGGCTAATACAATCAATATCACTCTAAGGGGCTGTGTTTTAATTGCCGTCCAGGAAAATGATAATGTATCGCGCACCATCATAACTGAGTGATTTTTCCATCGACCAATCGAATTCTACGTTGAGCTCGACACCCTAATATTTCATCATGGGTAATCATGACCAAGGTCATTTTTTTTTGGTTCAGACTCTCAATTAATTCAATAATTTCCTCACCTGATCGTCGATCTAGGTTTCCTGTTGGTTCATCTGCCAATAAAATCTGAGGCCGCATAATGATGGCTCTAGCAATAGCTACCCGCTGTATTTGTCCACCTGATAATTGATCTGGCCGATGGTATGCTCTTGACTGCAAACCAACATCGACTAAAGCTTCCTCAACTCGCAATTTCCTTTCTTTAACCGGAATACCGGCTAATATCATGGGGATTTCAATGTTTTCAGCCGCAGAATAACGTGCGATTAAATGAAAAAATTGAAATATAAAACCAATATTTTTCCTTCTTATTTGTGCAAGCTGGTCATCATTTAACTCAGTCACCACTTGATTATTTAGGGTGTATTTTCCCGAAGAGGGTTGATCAAGCAATGAAATAACATTCAATAATGTCGACTTTCCTGAACCCGAAGGTCCCATAATCGAAACATACTCACCTTTCTTTATCGTAAGGTTAATATTATTTAAGGCATGCACTTGTTGCTCACCCACTTGAAAAATACGATGTATACTCTCTAATTCAATCATTTTTCTTCAAAAATATAAGCACCAGACTTCACACCCTGACGGCCAACCGAAAGTACGATTGAATCCCCCTCAGATAGCCCTGATAAAACCTCAACAAAACTCCAATTTGTCAGCCCAGGTTTAAATATACGCGCTTCTAACTGTCCACCGTCCCCCACCAGAAATACTTTATTTTGTTCTAACACGGTTTCTGTCGGCACTCTTAAAACAGAGGTCTTTTGAGTTATTAAAATCTCTATGTCCGCACTATACCCTGGCAATAAGTCTTTTAAATCTTCAGAATCAGTCAATTTAATTTCTACTTCTACAGTACGTGCTTGCTTCTCTTTTTCTAATACGTAGGGTGCAATACGTGAAACCACTCCTGAACATCGTGGCAGCTCAAAAGCATCTAAACTAACACAAGCTGTCATCCCTTCATTTATTGCGGCCGCATCAACCTCATCTATGGGAGCAGAAACCGTTAAGCAACTAATATCTAATAAATCGATAGGCGGTAAGGTCGGAATACCTGGGGGTGAAGGGGTAACATATTCGCCTAATTCCGCATTAATTTCAGCAATCGTACCATCAAAAGGTGCGCGTATGACAGTCCTCTCAATCGCTTGTTCAACAGTCGCTAAAGTTGCAATTGCAACCTCTATTGCAGATCGTGAGGCTGAACAGGCAAATGATTGCGCCTTGGCCTGAGTGCTAGCTTGATCCACCCGCTCTTCTGAAATAATATGATCAATTTTTTTTAACTGGATTAAACGCCGCGCGTCCCTTTTAGCCCCAGCAGCTAACTCACAAACCTGCTTCGCAGTGGCTTTATTCACTTTTATTTGAGCTTGCTGTAATTTAAGCTGAGCTCTTAGGTCACCATTCCAAACTTCAAGTAACACCTGTTGCCGTTTAACCTTGTCACCTTCTGTCACATAAAGCTTATCTACATTGCCTCCAGTAGAAGGCGCAAGATAAGCCCGTCTACAAGCCTTAACTGTGCCTACTCGCGTATTGGATACACTCGCTTTTACCTCACCTTTAGTTACTTTATATATGGTTACCCCTATCCGACCAGAGCTTTTACTATAAAAATAGCTTGCAGCTAGCAGAAAAATAACGACACCAAGAAAAACAACTTTTTTATTCATTTCTGTTGTCCATTACAGTTTACTCAGAAAATTATCGATATATTATATTGGTATCCGCTATAAGTTACAGGGGCTAACAAAACCTGCCTGAGATTTTTCATGAATTAATTGGGCAAGCGATGGCAGTTTAAATTCACCGCTGACTCTATCTCGAATATAATCATAAGTTCTCACA
>JALSLS010000203.1 GCA_026988195.1 Methylomonas sp. | reverse complement strand
ATCAATAACCCACCTCACAGGTGTGTAGGGTGGGCAGGCTTTTTTGCCCACCATTTTTAGACTCTTAATTTTAAATCACTCATAAATAAAGTTTAACCATTTTGGTGGGCAGAAGAGATTGCCCGCCCTATCATAATTACGTAGCCTTGATGCAGCAGAGCGGAATCAAGGGGTCTGGACAAAACCTTGATTCCACTTCGTTTCATCAAGGCTACAAAAGCTTAATTTAACCGAGCTTTATTTATAACTCCGTTCTCCAAACAGTGCAGACCCTATTCTGACTATTGTTGAGCCTTCCATAATAGCGGCTTTTAAATCCCCAGACATACCGAAAGAAAAAGTATCTATCTCTACTTGATTTAAAGCCTTAACTGTTTGATATAGTTCTCTATACGGTTTACATTGTTGTTCAAAGTCAGTGTTTGGTTCTGGTATGGCCATCACCCCTCGTAAACACAACTTTGGTAATTGGGTCACTTCCTTTATTAACATTGGCAATACCTGTAAGGTAATACCTGATTTACTTTGTTCATCACTGATATTTATTTGCAAACAGATATTTAAAGCGGGTAAATGTTCTGGCCGTTGCTCACTCAAGCGTTTAGCAATCTTTAACCGGTCAACACTATGCACCCAACTAAAGTGGGTGGCTATTGCTTTGGTTTTATTTGACTGTATAGGCCCTATAAAATGCCAGCAAATATCAAAAGCAGATAATGCCTGTTGCTTTTGCAAGGCTTCTTGCAAATAGCTTTCTGCAAAAATTCTTTGCCCTGCTTGGTAGGCTGTAGCAATGTCAGCTGCTGGTTTTGTTTTACTGACAGCCAATAATTTCACAGAACCTTTATCTCGTCCTGCTGCATATTCTGCATGCCTTATCTGCGATTTAATGTGTGCTAACCGTTGCTTTATTTGGCTCATACATATCTGACTAAATTTGAATTATTAGCTATTAAACCCTAGTCCTTTAAAAAAACAAAGAGTTGAACTATGTTTAAAGAATAATTTTATTTATTTTTTTGTGGAGACACCTATGGATATCGCTGAACTATTAACCTTTTCAGTTAAAAACAAAGCCTCTGACTTACACCTTTCTGCTGGCTTACCTCCAATGATTAGAGTTGATGGAGATATTCGTAAAATTAATATTCCTGATTTAGATCATAAAGAAGTGCATGCCCTAATTTATGACATTATGAATGATAAACAGCGCAAAGATTATGAGGAGTTTTTTGAAACCGATTTTTCATTTGACTTGCCTGGGGTCGCTCGATTTAGGGTTAATGCATTTAACCAGGAGCGGGGAGCTGCCGCTGTTTTTAGAACTATTCCATCAGAAATCTTATCGCTTGAAGATTTAAAGGCACCTAAATTTTTTGAAGAACTGTGCAAAAAACCAAGAGGCCTAGTTTTAGTCACAGGCCCTACAGGTTCTGGTAAATCAACAACTTTGGCGGCCATGGTTGACCATATTAATGCCAATGATTATGCACATATTTTAACGGTTGAAGATCCTATTGAGTTTGTCCACAAAAGTAAAAAATGTTTAATCAACCAAAGAGAAGTGCATAGAGATACTCAAAGTTTTAATAATGCTTTACGATCTGCCTTGCGGGAAGATCCCGATATTATTATGGTGGGTGAAATGCGAGACTTAGAAACCATACGTTTAGCCTTGTCTGCTGCCGAAACGGGTCATTTAGTCTTTGGTACATTACACACCACCTCAGCTGCAAAAACGATTGACCGTATTATTGATGTTTTCCCTGCGGCTGAAAAAGATATGATTCGGTCGATGTTATCAGAGTCATTACAAGCTGTTATTTCTCAAACCCTGCTCAAAAAAGTGGGCGGCGGTCGAATTGCTGCTCATGAAATTATGGTCGGCACCCCGGCTATCCGTAATTTAATTAGAGAAGCTAAAGTCGCACAGATGTATTCAGCCATTCAAACAGGTCGTAGAGATGGTATGCAGACCTTAGACCAAAACTTGAAAGAGCAGGTTGAGAAAGGCTTAATTACTGCAAAAGCGGCTATGGTTAAGGCGGTTAATAAAGATATCTTCCGTTAGAAGTTATTCATGTAGCCTTGATGTAGCAAAGCGGAATCAAGGGCTTCTCTCCAGCATTCCGTGACGCTGGAGCGTCACAAGCTGCATTCCCACGCTGGAGCGTGGGGACGATGGAATGTCCGCCACTATCGACTTGCTTTTATCGTTTCATAGGCTTTTGTTATTTGTTGGGTTTTCTCTTTGGCAATAACCATCATTTCTTCTGGCAAACCCTTAGCCACTAATTTATCTGGATGATGCTGGCTCATCAACCGTCTATAAGCGTTTTTAACTTCAGCGTCTGTGGCTGTTTTTTCAACACCCAATACTGCATAGGCATCTTCTAACTTATTACTGGCTGTTTGTTGCTGGCTATATCCATAAAACCGTTGCTGAGCTTGGAATTGTAATTTAATTCGCTCATATTCAAATTTGGAAATACCTAGATGCTTACAAATAATGTGTAATACATTTTCTTCCGCTCCTTCTAACTTTCCATCAGCGTAAGCCGCTTGTATTTGTAGTTCTAAAAACATCCTAATAAGGTTAGTTCGCCTATGACACTCTCGACGAAATTGGTCTAACACCTCATAAAGGGGGAAGTCAGCTGATTTACCTTGTTCAAATAAATTAATCGCTGTTTTACGCATATCACCTGATAGAGCCAGCTCATCCATCACCCGCTTAGCTAAATTTATTTCATCAGTCGTCACTCGTCCATCGGCTTTCGCCATATGCCCCATCACAGAGAATGTAGCGGTAAAAAAAGCCATTTGAACCCGATGCTGGTCACCTGGGTTCAACCCTTCTTCATCGTCCATTCCTTGTAAACCTTCATCAAACTGGTGTCCGACGGAGGCT